>JANNKZ010000517.1:0-4347 GCA_031396515.1 Gammaproteobacteria bacterium | reverse complement strand
GGCCGCTGGCCGGCGGATCTCGCGGAAGCCGCGCTCACCGAAGAGGCTGGACGCCGCGTGGGCGGCTCGCGCTACGTCGAGGAACTCGACATCTCGAACGGCACGATCACGCTCACTTTCGGAAAAGCGGCCGACGAGCGGATGCAGAGCAAGCGGCTGTCCCTGCGGCCCTACGTCAACGATGATGGCGAGGTGCTCTGGCTCTGCGGCCGCGCCGCGGAGCCAGCGGACGCCTATTTCGACCTCGAGGACGGCGGCCGGCCATCCGATCGCGGCATCACGAGCCTCCCCGACAAGCACCTGCCGGCCCATTGCCGCGCCGGCGCGCTCGACCCTGAAGAGACCATCTGAGCATGAGCGCCCTCGACCTGGATTTCGTGCGCGCTCAGTTCCCGGCATTCGCCGAGCCGTCGCTCGCGGGGTTCGCGCATTTCGAGAATGCCGGCGGCTCCTATGCCTGCGGCCAGACGATCGACTGGCTGAACGGTTTCTACCGGCGAACGAAGGTGCAGCCCTATTACGCCTTCGCGCCCTCGGCCGAGGCCGGCCGCCAGATGGATGCGGCCAAGGAGCGCCTTGCGGCCTGGCTCAACGTCGGCAAGGACGAAATGCACCTCGGGCCTTCGTCGTCGCAGAACACCTTCGTCGTCGCGCAGGCGCTCCGGCAATACTTGCGCCCGGGGGACGAGGTGATCGTCACGGACCAGGACCACGAGGCGAACATCGGCGCCTGGCACCGGCTTTCCGCAGACGGCATCGTCGTGCGCGAATGGAAGGTGGACCCCCGCACCGCGGATCTGCAGCGCAAGGACCTCGAGGCGCTGCTCGGCCCGCACACCAAGGTGGTCGCGTTCACGCATTGTTCGAATGTCGTCGCGACCATCAACCCGGTGCGCGAGTGGACCGACCTGATCCATCGCGCCGGCGCCTGGGCGTTCGTGGACGGCGTGTCGTTCTGCCCGCACGGCCTGCCGGACGTCGATGCGCTCGGCGCCGATTTGTATCTCTTTTCCCTGTACAAGGTATACGGCCCGCATCTCGGCGCGATGGTCATGCGCCGGCACGTGAACTCGGAATTGCCGAACCAGGGTCACTTCTTCAATGCCGACAAGCCGGGCGCGCGCTTCACGCCGGCCGGGCCCGACCACGGCCAGATCGCGACCGTCAATGGCCTGATGGATTATCTCGACGCCGTGGCCGACCGCCAGGGCTTCGCGGGCAAGCCGGTTGCGGCGCGCGCGGCCGGCGTGCGCGACCTGTTCCGCCAGCACGAATCGGAATTGCTCCAGCCGCTGCTCGACTTCCTGTCGCAGCATCGGCGAGTGCGCATGATCGGTCGGACCCGTGCGGCAGAGCGCGCGCCGACGGTCGCCTTCACCGTAGACGGCATGACCTCCGATGCGGTGGCATCGCGCCTCGCGCAGGCGAAACAGGGCGTCGGCGCCGGGAATTTCTACGCCTACCGGCTGCTGAAGGCGCTCGGCATCGACACCGACGACGGTGCCGTGCGCGCTTCATTCGTGCACTACACAGCGCCCGCCGAGGTCCAAAAGCTGATCGCGACGCTCGACGGGCTGCTCGCCGCCTGAATCAGCGCCCGCGGTCCGGGAGCGGGCCGATGCTGAGCTCCCGCCACAGGTCTTCGGGATCCAGCAGCACGCCGTCCTTGACGATGAGCCGCAGGTTCCGCAGCGCGCCCGGGTCGACGCTCGGATCGCCGTCCACCAGGATCATGTCCGCGAGCTTGCCCGGCGCAATCGAGCCGAGCTGCTCGCCCTGACCGGCAGCGCGCGCAGCGCACAGCGTCGCCATCTGCAGTACCTCCGCTGCCGGGATTCCCGAGGCGACATAGAGCTCGAGCTCGCGCACCAGCGCGAATCCGTAGCCCGAGTCGGTGCCCGCGACGAGCGGCACGCCGGCGGCGTGCAAGGCGAGCAGCATCCGCTGCATGGCGCGGAAGGATTCCCGGTAACGCCGTTCGCGTCCTTCGGGAACCGGCAGGCCGCCATCCTGCAAACCGCGTCGGATCACCGGCGGCAGCCGGTCGCCGAGCGGCGCATACGCAGTCGCGACCCCGCCCGGCCGGTCGAGGATCAGGTTCTCGAAGATCTGAAGGGTCGGATCCACCGTGATCTTGCGCGAAGCGAGCAGCGCGATGAAATCGCGGACGGCAGCGGACGAGAAATCCAGTACGGCCGCATGTTCCGCGACGGCGGTCAGCCGCGCCGGCGTGCGCGTGTCCTGCACCTGGTCGAACAGGAAGTTCAGGAACACCATGTTCATGTGCTGGATCTCGTCGAAGCCGGCGCGGACTGCCTGCTCCGCCGTCATGAACGCGGGCACGTGGCCGCCGACGCGCAAACCCGACTTGTGCGCTTCGTCGACGATCGCGGGCACGAGCTCCGGCTTGACGGAACTGTAGATCTTGACCATCAGGAAGCCGGCGCCCGCGATCTCGCGCACCAGGCGGCGCGCGTCCTCCTCGTTGCCGGCGAGCATCGACGTCGGGCCCTGGAACGGGCCCGGGCCGTCCAGGATGCCGGCATAGGCGATGCGCGGGCCCAACGTCTCGCCGCTCTCCCAGGTGCGCATGCGTTCGCGTTTCTTCGGTTCCGCGGCCATGTCGCGGACGCCGGTAATGCCGGCCGACAGCAGCAGCAACCCGTCCTCCGGCTCCGGATGAACGTGCATGTCCCAGAGACCGGGCAGCAGCGCACGGCCCGCGGCGTCGTAGCGCTCCGCGCCCTGCGGAATCGGTACCGCGCCATCGGCGCCGACCGCGCGGATGGTGTTGCCTTCGACCAGCACTGTCGTGCCGGGCATCATCCGCCGCGACGCGGCATCGAAAACCGCCGCATGCTCGATCGCGAGCGGTCCGGCCGGCACGCGCCGCAGCCGCGCAGCCTGCGCGCGCCGCGCCGCGGCCATCTGCGATTCCTGCGCATCTAGCAGGGATTGCGTGACGGATTCCCAGCCTGCGGGCACGACCTGCAGCCAGGCATTGGCGACGGCGAACAGTTCCCGCGTGTCGTCCAGCCAGATCGGCACCGGCTGGAACCCGAGCCCGGTCATCGCATAGAGCGTCACCTGCCGCGACTGCTCGCCGACCTGCACGGTGCGAACTTCCAGCCGCTGGATGCGCGCCTCCCCCACCGGCAGCAGCGCGAGCGTCGCATCGGCGGCGGCGAGGAGCGCCCGCGCCAGCAGCGCTGTCTCGGACGGGACGCCTGACTGGCTCAGGTAGAAAGCCGGCGCGCCGGGCCTCTGCTCGCCGTGCTCGACCTTGTTGCTCCATCGGGCGCGGCCGTCGGTCACCGAGAACCGCTCGGCAATCGCGGACTTCAGGTAGTCGTTGCCGTCCACGGTCAATGAAATCGGGACGCCCTGCGCATCGAGCTCGATGCGCGAGCGTACCGACGGGCCGCGACCCCGGTCGTTGAACGCGTAGATGTATTCACGTACGCCCTCGGCCATCCGGCATTCGGTCTGGAACCCTGCGCGATTGCCGCCGAGCGTCAGCGTGAAGACCTGGCTCGCCTGCGCCGCCGCCGGGCAGGCGACCGGCGCCGGCGCAGCCGCCGGATCCTGTGCCCGCGCCGCGGCGGCCGCGATCAGCGCGATGGGCACTGCAAGCCAGCGACAATGCGTCACGGAATCACCGGCAGTTCGATCGCCGTCGGGAATTCCGGCGTGCGCCAGACGCGATGCGTCGCCTTCACGTAGCTCGCGGGTTCGGCAAACATGATGTTCGGCACGAATGTCTGTGGGTTGCGGTCATAGAGCGGGAACCAGCTCGACTGGATCTGCACCATGATCCGGTGCCCGCGCAGGAAGGTGTGGCTGGCGTTCGGCAGCGGAATCCGGTACTCGAGCACCTTGTCGGCCTTGATCGGCTTCGCGACGGCCAAATCCTGACGATAGCGCCCGCGGAAGATGTCCGCCGACAGCATCTGCTGGTAGCCGCCGAGCTTCGGGTTTTCCGGCACTTCGTCCGGCCAGACGTCGATGATCTTGACGACCCAGTCGGCATCGCTGCCGCTCGTGGAAGCGAACAGCCGGACGATCGGCTCCCCGGCGAGGCGCAACGGTTCCTTGAGCGCGTCGGTCGAATAGACGAGCACGTCCGTGCGTGAGGCTGCGTGACGCTGGTCGTCAACGAGCCACTCGCCCCAGGTAGCCTCGGGCAGGTGCGACGGCAACGTCGGGCGCTGCCGGTACGGCACGGGCTTAGCGGGATCGGAGACGTATTCGTCGAATCCGGTCTTCGACGCAGCCGGCGTCTCGAAGCCGAGTTTCCCGTCCGCCTGCAGATACAGATTCCGCGCCTTCGCGGCACAACCTTCGGCG
>JANNKZ010000107.1:0-14996 GCA_031396515.1 Gammaproteobacteria bacterium | reverse complement strand
TCCGCTCGCGACACCCGCGGGCACGGCGATCGCGATCGCAACCGCGGTCAGTGCTGCGCCGAGTAAACTGCGGAAGGGACGGCGGAAGCGGAGGTTCAAGGTCGGTGCCATGCGAGTGCTCCCTGGCTGCCGGGGCGGCCCAAAGGATCGTATAATTCCGGAAAGATACCGGCGTAAGTCCATGCTTCGACGAACTTTAGCAGCATTTTCCGGTCAGTAATACGCACCCACGGCCTCGCTCCCATGACGCGCCTCACAATCCTGGAGTATCCGGACCCCCGGCTGCGCACCCGGGCGACCCCGGTGGCCGCCGTGGACGCCCCCTTGCGTGAACTGATCGACGACATGCTGGAGACCATGTACGCCGCGAACGGCATCGGCCTCGCCGCGACCCAGGTCGATGTCCATCAGCGTCTGCTGGTCGCCGACGTCTCGGAAGGCCGGAATGTGCCGCAGGTATTCATCAATCCCGAGATCCTGTCCAGGGACGGCAAGGAAGTCTCGCAGGAGGGCTGCCTGTCGGTGCCCGGCTATTACGACGAAGTGGAGCGCGCCGCGCGCATCCGCGTACGTGCGCTGGGGCGCGATGGCAAATCATTCGAGTGCGATATCGAGGGACTGCTCGCCGTCTGCGTGCAGCACGAGATAGATCACCTCGACGGCCGCCTGTTCGTCGATTACCTGTCGGAGATGAAGCGCCAGCGCGTGCGCAAGAAAATCGAGAAAGATAAGCGTCTGCGTGCCGAAGGCCGGGAAACCGAGCCCGCCGGCGCACCCGCGATCTGACGGGCGGCCGCCGTGGATCGCGCGCTCGCGGTGGCCTTCGCCGGAACCCCGGATTTCGCCCTGCCGGCGCTCGACGCCGTCTCTGCATCCCGCCACCGCATCGTCGTCGTCTACACCCAGCCCGACCGTCCCGCCGGCCGCGGCCGCCTGCTCGCGGCAAGCCCCGTCAAGCAGCGCGCGCTCGCCTTGCAGCTGCCGATCGAGCAGCCGCGGACGCTGCGCGATTACGAGGCAGCGCGCGCGCTCGCGAGGCATGCGCCGGACCTCATGGTGGTCGTCGCCTACGGGCTGCTGCTGCCGCAGGCCTTCCTCGACACGCCGAGACTGGGCTGCCTGAACATCCACGCCTCGTTGCTGCCGCGCTGGCGCGGCGCGGCGCCCGTCGCGCGCGCGATCGAGGCGGGCGACGAGCGGACCGGCGTCTGCATCATGCAGATGGAGGCGGGCCTCGATACCGGCCCGGTGTTGCTGCGTCGCGAGTTCGCGATCGAACCGCGCGAGACCGCGGGGCAGCTCCAGTCGCGTCTCGCGGTAGCGGGCGCGGCGCTCGTGGTCGAGGCGCTCGACGCGATCGCCGCCGGTCCCGTCGAACCGGCTCCGCAGGACGCATCGCGCGCGACCTACGCCCGGAAGCTCGAGAAAGCCGAGGCACGCCTCGACTGGCGGGAGCCCGCGCTCGTGCTCGAGCGGCGCGTGCGCGCGTTCAATCCCTGGCCGGTGGCGGAGGCGCTCTGCGACGGCCAGCAGCTCCGGATCTTCGACGCCGCCGCGGTCGCGGCGGCGAAAGGCGCGGCGCCGGGCACGGTGCTGTCCGCGGACGCCGCGGGAATCGTCGTGATGACGGGTGACCAGGCGCTCGCGCTCATGCGCCTCCAGCTGCCGGGCAAGCGCGCGATCAGCGCGGCGGAGTTCGCGAACGCGCGGCCGCTCGCGGGGACGGTGCTCCGCTGAGCGTGCGCGAGGCAGCGCAGATCCGTGCTGCCGCCGCGCGCGCAGTGGTCGCGGTCGCGGCGGAGGGCCGCCGGATCGAATTGGCCGTCGCCGAGGCCGCGCGCGGGCAGCCCTCGCGCCCGGCGATCCAGTCGCTCACCTTCGGCACCGTGCGCTGGTTCTTCGAACTCGAGGCCGTGCTCGCGCGGCTGCAGGACCGGCCGGACGGAAAACTCGACCACCACGTGCGCGCGCTTGCGCTGGTCGGACTCTACCAACTCGCGCACGGCGCGACGCCCGAGCACGCGGCGGTGTCGGAGACCGTCGAAGCGGTGCGCGAACTCGAACGTCCGCGCGCGGCCGGCTTCATGAACGCGCTCCTGCGCCGCTTCCAGCGCGAGCGCGAGACGCTGCTTGCCGCCGCGCACGGCGCGCGCGAGGCAGCGCTCGCGCACCCGGAATGGCTGCTCGCCGCCTTCGAGCGCGACTGGCCGCGCGACTGGCAGGCGATCGCCGCCGCCGGCAATTCCGAGCCGCCGATGTGGCTGCGCGTGAATCGCCGCCACGGATCGCGCGATGCCTACCGCGTGCGGCTCGAGGCCGAGGGGCTCGCGTCGGAACCCTGCACGTTCGCGCCGGAGGCGTTGCGGCTGGCCAAACCGGTGGACGTCGGCGCGCTGCCCGGCTTTGCGAACGGCGATGTTTCCGTTCAAGACGCGGCGGCGCAGCTGGCGGCGCACTTCATCGCGGCCGCGCCCGGCATGCGCGTGCTCGACGCCTGCGCGGCGCCCGGCGGCAAGGCCTGTCATCTGCTCGAGGCGGTGGACGGAATCTCGCTGCTCGCGCTCGACGTGGACCGTGAACGCGCCACGCGCATCGAATCGAATCTCGCGCGCGGCAAGCTCGCGGCGCAGGTCGCCGTCGGCGATGCGCTCGAACCCGCATCCTGGTGGGACGGACGGCCATTCGATCGCATCCTGCTCGACGTGCCTTGCTCGGGCACGGGCGTGATCCGCCGCCATCCCGACATCAAGCTGCTGCGCCGGCCCGGCGACATCGGCCGTTTCGCGACGAAACAGGCGGCGCTGCTGGTGGCCGGCTTCGGGCTGCTGGCGCCGGGCGGCCGGCTGCTCTACTCGAGCTGTTCGGTGCTGGACGCCGAAAATGCCGGGATTGTCGCGGCTTTCCTGGCACGGGAACCCGGGGCGGCGGATGTGACCGAATCTGCTAGGCTTTTGCTGCCCGGCGTCCTGCCGGGGCGAAATGCGGGGCCGGGCTGGGCGCTCCCGAGCGGCAGCGCGGACGCCGATGGCTTCTACTACGCCTGCCTCGAGAAGCGGGCCTGAGGAACCGGCGTGCGATCAGTGCGGAGACATCCGGGGCTTGCGTTCTGCGCGGCGATCGCCTGCGCGGCGCTCGGCCTGTCGGCGTCGGCACAGGATGCCTCCGAAGGCCGCCTCGAAATCCGCAATGCCTATGTCGAACTGGTCGACGGCGCCTGGCGCCTCGACGTGCGGCTCGACCTCGAACTCGCCGAAGCCGCGCGCCAGGCCTTCGCCGAGGGCGTTCCGCTCGTGGTCGAACTCGAGACCGAGGCGAGCGTCGAGCGCCGCTTCTTGCCGGACGAGACCGTCGTCGAGTTGACGCGCCGTTGGGTGCTCAACTACGACGCCATCTCGCAGCGCTATGTCGTGACCAACAAGTCGAGCGACGCCCACGAGAGCTACACGTCGGAGGCTGACGCGCTCGATGCGCTCGCGCGCATCAGCGGCATCGAATTCGCCGGGCCCGACGTGCTGCCGCCGGATTCGCGCTTCGACATGCGCGTGCGCGCCTCGATCGAGATCGGCGACCTGCCGGCCGCGGTGCGCATCCTGCTGTTCTGGAAAGGCTGGTCGCTCGGCACCGACTGGTACGGCTGGAGCGTGCGGCCATGATCCGGCGCTGGCTCCCGGTCATCGGCGGCATCGGCATCGTGGTGTGGGTCGCCGCGCTTGCGCTCCTCGCGGTCACCGCCGAGGGCTCGCAGCGCTTCGGCCAGCTCCAGCCCTGGATCCACTTGATCAACATCGCGGGCGTGATCGTGCTGCTCGCGCTGATCGTGAGCCGGCTGACCGACTTCATCCGCGACTGGCGCCGCCACGTGCCCGGCTCGCGCCTGCGCGGCCGCACGATCCTGATGTTCGGCGGCCTCGCGGTCGCGCCGCTCTTGCTCGTGTTCACTTTCTCGGTGCTGTTCCTGACGCGCGGCATCGACAGCTGGTTCCACGCCGAGGTACGCGGCGGCCTGTCCGATGCGCTCAGCCTGTCGCGCGCCGCGCTCGACCTGCGCATGCGCGAGTACCTCGACCGCACCGAGCTGATGGCGCGGAACCTGGAAAACCTGACGGGCGGCGCGCTCTACTCGGCGCTCGACGCGGAGCTGCGCGAATCCGGCGCCGACGAATTGATCGTGACCTCCGCCGGCGGACAGCCCGAGGGCTACAGCCGCGCCGGCGTGGAGCACGGGTTGCCCGCCGTGCCGCCCGAGGCATTGTTGATGCAGCTCCGGCAGGGCCGGCCTTACGTCAGCCTCGAGCCGGCGCGCAATGGCGGCTATTTCATCCGCGCGGCGACGCACGTCGGCAACGACGTCGGGCTGCCGGCGTCGCGGCTCCTGGTCGCGACCTACCCGGTGCCGCAGCGGCTCGCCGACCTCGCCTCGAACGTGCAGGACGCCTACCAGGAGTACGGGCGCCTGACGTACCTGCGCGTGCCGCTGAAGCAGGCCTTCGTGCTCACGCTCTCGCTGGTGCTGCTGATGGCGCTGCTCGCGGCGCTGTACGGCGCCTTGTATTTCTCGCAGCGCCTGGTGCGCCCGGTCCAGGACCTGATCGCGGGCACGCGCGCGGTCGCAAAAGGCGACCTCGACACGCGCATCGAGCGCCCCTCGCACGACGAGATCGGTTTCCTTGTCACCTCGTTCAACGACATGACCAAGAAGCTCGCGCGCGCGCGCGAGGAAACCGAGCGCAGCCGTGCCGCCGTCGAGTCGGAGCGCGCGGCGCTCGCGGTGATCCTGGCGCGCCTGACGAGCGGCGTGATCTCGCTCGAGCCGGACCTGCGCGTGCGCGTCGCGAACCAGGCGGCGGGCACGATCCTCGGCGTGGACTTCAGCGCCGCTGCGGGTCGGCCGCTCGCGGAACTCGCTGCGGCCGAGCCGCTGCTCGGCCAGATCTACGCCGTGCTCCAGCAGCACGCGAACGCCGGCGAGGCCGAGTGGCGCGACCAGGTGACGCTCCGGAGCGAATCGGGCCGCCGCGAACTGGTCTGCGCATCGACCACGCTGCCGGGCGAGGCGGATTCCCCGGGCGGCATCGTGCTCGTGTTCGACGAGGTGACGCAGCTCCTGCAGGCGCAACGCCAGGCGGCCTGGGGCGAGGTCGCGCGCCGCCTCGCGCACGAGATCCGCAATCCCCTGACGCCGATCCAGCTCTCGGCCGAGCGCATGCGCCGCAAGCTGATGCGCGGGCTGCAGCCTGCCGAAGCGGAGCTGCTCGACCGCTCGACGCACACGATCGTGCAACAGGTCGAGGCGATGAAGCAGATGGTCGCCGCGTTCTCCGAGTACGCGAAGACGCCGGAGCTGCACATCAGCGAACTCGACCTCGCCGCGCTGATCCGCCAGGTGTCGGACCTCTACCACTCGCAGGATCCGCGCGTGGCCTTCGGGCTGTCGCTCGACCCGCGCGCGACGGCCCTCGAGGCCGATCCGGGCCGCATCCGCCAGCTCCTGAACAACCTGCTGACCAATTCGCTGGAGGCGCTCGACGGCCGGCCGAATCCTGTCATCATGATCGAGACGAAGCGTGCGGGTGACCAGATCGTGCTGATCGTGGTGGACAACGGGCCGGGCTTTCAGGGTGGCCTGATCGAGCAGGCGTTCGATCCCTACGTGACGACGAAGCCGAAAGGCACCGGGCTCGGTCTCGCGATCGTGCGCCGGATCGTCGAGGAGCACGGCGGGCAGGTCGAGGTTGACAACGCGCCGCAGGGCGGCGCGCGCATCCGCATCACGTTGCCGGCGGCGCCGCGGGAGGCGCGGCGCGCCGAGGCCAGGAGAGAGAAAGCATGACTTCGCCCCGAATTCTCGTCGTCGACGACGAGGCCGACATCCGCGGACTGGTCAGCGAGATCCTCGCCGAGGAGGGCTACGAAGTCGAAGTCGCGGCTGACGCGGCCGCGGCGCGCCGTGCCTGCGCGCGCCAGGAACCGGACCTCGTGCTGCTCGACATCTGGATGCCCGACACCGACGGGATCACGCTGCTGCGGGAATGGTCGGAGAAACAGACGCTGCGCTGCCCGGTCGTGATGCTCTCGGGCCACGGCACGGTCGAGACCGCGGTCGAGGCGACGCGCCTCGGTGCCTTCGACTTCGTCGAGAAGCCGCTGTCCATCGCCAAGCTGCTGCGCACCGCCGAGCGCGCGCTCGAGGCCGGCCGCCGCCGCCGCCAGGCACAGCGCACGCTGATCCCGCCGCTGGTCGCGCCGGTCGGCAAGAGCCGGCTGATGCAGAAGCTGCGCGAGCAGGTGCAGCAGGTCGCGGGGCACGACGCGCCGGTGCTGCTGATCGGCGAGTCCGGCACCGGGCGCGAGGCGTTCTCGCGCTACATGCATTCCATGGGACCGCGTTCGAGTGGGCCGTTCGTCTCGGTGAGCTGCGCGAGCCTCGACGACGCGACCGCGGCCGCGAAGCTGCGCGGTTCCGAGGCCGGCGGCAAGGTCGAGCCCGGTCATTACGAGCAGGCGGCCGGCGGCACGCTGTTCCTCGGGGGCATCGAGGACCTGTCCGCCGCAGCGCAGCGCGCCCTGCTCGCGGACCTCGAGCAGGGCGGCTGGCAGCGCGAGGGCGGCAGCGAGCGGATGACATTCAATATGCGTCTCTGTGCGGGCGCGGCGCCGGGCCACGACGGCCAGGCGGCGGGGCTCCGGCGCGACCTGGTTGCGCACCTCGAGGTCATCACCATCCGGATCCCGCCGCTACGCGAATACGCGGAGGACGTGCCGGACTTGCTGCGGCATTACGTGGACCGGCTCGTGGACGAGGAGGGCATGCCGTTCCGGCGTTTCTCCGTCGCGGCGCAGAATCGCCTGCGGAATTACCCCTGGCCCGGCAACGTGCGGGAACTGCGCAACCTCGTGCAGCGCGTGCTGATCATCGGCGGAACCGAGGAGATCGGGCTCGACGAGATCGAACAGCAGCTGGTGACCCAGCGGGCGGCCGGCGAGCCGCTGGTGAAGCAGGACCTTTTGGCGCTGCCGCTGCGCGAAGCGCGCGAGCAGTTCGAGCGCGCCTACCTGCTGCAGCAGCTGATGCTCTGCAACGGCAAGGTCGGGTTGCTGGCGAAGCGCGTCGGTATGGAGCGCACCCACCTCTACCGCAAGCTGCGCTCGCTCGGCGTGTACTTCCGCCAGATCAACGAAGACTGAAAGCAGGCGCGCGCAGATTACGGAAGTTCCGATGCGACCGGGCTTACTGGTCGCCGATGCGGATGACGAGGACGTCCATTTCGGCTTCCCGCAGGCGATCGCGGATGCGGTTGAGTTCCTTGAGGTCCGTGATCGGCCCGATGCGGACGCGGTGCCGCGTATCGCTGTCGATCGAGACCTTCTGGACCTTGGACTCGATCCCCTGCAGCGCGAGCTGCGCCCGCACGCGATCGGCTTCCTCGAACTGCCGGAACGACCCGACCTGCAGTGCATACGCGCCCGCACGCTGGACCGGTTTCGTCGGCGCCGAGGCCGCGTCCTGACCGACGACCGCCTCGCGCTCGGGTACGACCACCTCGTAGTTCGGCAGCACCTTGTAGAAGTCGTACTGTTCCGCCGTATCGCCGGTCGCAGACTCGCGCGCCGAGGCGGGCTCGACTTCTGTGGACGGAGCGTCGACCGGCGCCGGCACCGTGCGCGGCTCGAAGAAGTAGAACGCGAAGCCGACGCCGAGCCCGATCAGGAGCCCGATCAGGAGTCCCGTCCAGCCCGAAAATGGCTCGCGCCGCGCCTTGCTCCGCTTGTAGTCGCGGGACACCATTACATTGCCTCCGGCGCCGAGACGCCGAGCAGCCCGAGCGCATTCTGCAGCACCTGCTGCGCCGCGGCGATCAGTGCGAGCCGCGCATTGCGGACCGTCGCGTCCTCGACGATGAACTGCAGCGAGGCATAACAGGCATGGAACGCCTGCGCGAGCTCGCGCAGGTAATGCACGACCAGGTGCGGAGCGCGGAGTTCCGAGCCCTGGCGCACGACTTCCGGCCAGCGCGAGATTTCGCGCATCAGCGCGAGCTCCGCCGGATCGGTCAACGTTGCGAGCGCCGCGATGCCCGCCGCGCGGTCGAACGGCAGTCCGCGCTCGGTCGCCTGCTTCAGCACGCTCGCGATGCGCGCGTGCGCATACTGGACGTAATAGACCGGGTTGTCGTTGCTCTGCTTCTTCGCGAGTTCGAGGTCGAAGTCGAGCGGCTGGTCATTCGAGCGCATCACGTAGATGAGTCGCGCCGCGTCGTTGCCGACTTCCGTGCGCAGTTCGCGGAGCGTCACGAACTGCGCTTCGCGCTTGCCCATCGGCACCTTCTCGCCCCCCTTGAAGAGCGTGACGAACTGGATCATCGGCACCTGCAGCGAGTCGGGCGGCTCGCCCATCGCCGCGAGCCCCGCGCGCACGCGCGCGACGTAGCCGTGGTGGTCAGCGCCGAGGATCGTCACGAGCTGGTCGAAGCCGCGCTCGCGCTTGTCGAGGTGATAGGCGATGTCGGAGGCGAAATAGGTCTTCTGCCCGTTCGCGCGCACGACGACGCGGTCCTTCTCGTCGCCGAATTCGGTCGCGCGGAACCAGGTCGCGCCGTCCTGCTCGAAGACGCGGCCATTCGCGCGTAGACGCGCAAGCGCGCGATCGATCGGCCCGCCGTCCTTGCCGTCGCCGAGGTCCCGCTCGGAATACCAGCGGTCGAAGCGCACGCCGAACTGTTCGAGGTCGGCCTGGATGTCCGCCAGGATGTCGGCGAGTCCCGCGTCGAACACGGTGCGGAAGCCCGCTTCGCCGAGCAGCTCCTTCGCGCGCGTGATGATCGCGTCGATGTACTTGTCCTTGTCGCCGCCCTGCGGCTCATCGGGCGGCAGGTTCGCGAACACGGCGGCCGCGGGATGGCGGAACTGGTCGCCATGCTGCGCATGCAGTGCCTCGGCGATCGGCCGCACGTAGTCGCCGCGATAGCCGTTCGACGGGAAGGCGAGCGTTTCGCCGCAACGCTCGAGATAGCGCAGCCACACGCTCGCCGCGAGGATGTCCATCTGCCGGCCCGCGTCGTTGACGTAGTACTCGCGGTGCACGCGCCAGCCGTCGGCTTCGAGCAGGTTGGCGACGGTCGCGCCGAATGTCGCTTGCCGGCCATGGCCGACGTGCAGTGGCCCCGTCGGATTCGCCGAGACGAATTCCACGATCGCCTTGCAGCCGCCGCCTTCGTTGCCGCGGCCGTAGGCGCTGCCTTCGGCGTGCACCCGGCTCATCTCCGCCTTCCAGGCCTCGGGCGTCATGAAGAAATTGATGAACCCCGGTCCCGCGATCTCGGTTTTCGCCACCAGGTCGTTCGCCGGCAGCGCCCGGACGATCAGCTCGGCGAGCGCGCGCGGATTCTTGCGCGCGGGCTTCGCGAGGCGCATGGCGATGCTGGTCGCGAAGTCGCCGTGCGCGGTGTCGCGGCTGCGCTCGATCTCGGGCACGGGCAGTTCGACGCCGGGCAGGGTGTCCGCCGGCAGCGCCCGGAGCGCGGCCGTCACGAGTTGTTCGATACGGGTTTTCAAGCGCGCAATTCTATCAGTCAACCTCTATCGGATCGACGTCGACCGACCAGCGCAGGGACCGCGGCGCACGCAGTTGCGCGACGTCCGGAATCCAGGCTGCGAGGAACTGCTGCAGCGGCGTGCGTCCGGCGGATTCGATCAGCAGTTGCGCGCGATGGCGGTCGGCGCGCTTCTCCATCGAGGCGGGCGCGGGGCCGAGCAGGCGGATCCCGTCGCGCAGGGCGGGCGCCGCCGCCCGCGCGGCGTGCAGGAACGCGTGGGCGTCGGCCCGTGCCGGTGCATCGGCGCGCAAGAGCGCGAGATGCGAGTACGGCGGCCAGGACGCCGCGCGGCGCTCGTCGAGGGCGCCGGCCGCGAAGCCGTCGTAGCCTCGTTCGATCAGGCATTTCAGCAGCGGATGCTCCGGGTGCGAGGTCTGGATCAGCACTTCGCCTGGGCGGTCGCCGCGCCCGGCCCGGCCGGCGACCTGCACGATCTGCTGCGCGAGCCGTTCGCTCGCACGGAAGTCGGCGCCGAACAGTCCCTGGTCGGCGGCGAGCACGACCACCAGCGTCACGTCGGGGAAGTCGTGGCCCTTGGTCAGCATCTGCGTGCCGAGCAGAATCCGCGCGCGGCCGTCGTTGACGGCGGCGAGCGCCTCTTCCAAGTCGCCACGGCGGCGGATCACGTCGCGGTCGATGCGCACGAGCGCGGCGTGCGGGAAGAGCTGGTTGAGCGTGGTCTCGACGCGCTCCGTGCCCTCGCCGACGGGCGCGAGCTCATTGCCGCAGCGCGGGCAGGCGAAGGGCAGGTCCTCGTCGGCGCCGCAGTGATGGCACAGCAGGCGCGCGCGGCGCAGGTGCACGGTGAGCCGCGCATCGCAGGAATGGCAGGGCGCGATCCAGCCGCAGCCGGAGCAGAACATCGTCGGTGCGTAGCCGCGCCGGTTCAGGAACACGAGCACCTGGCCGTCGGCGGCGAGATGCCGTTCGATCGCGGTGACTGCGGGCGGCGACAACCCGTCGCGCGCCGCGTGGATGCGCAGGTCCACGACCGCGACCCGCGGCTTGCCCGCGCGCCCCGTGCGTTCCGGCAGCAGGAGTTTCGCGTAGCGGCCGCCGGCGACATTGGCGAGCGACTCGAGCGAGGGCGTCGCCGAGCCGAGCACGACGGGAACGCCCGCGCGCTGCGCACGGGCGACCGCAAGGTCGCGGCCGGAGTAGCGGAAACCCTCCTGCTGCTTGTAGGAAGCGTCGTGCTCCTCGTCGACAACCACGAGTCCGAGCGCGGGCATCGGCGTGAAGATGGCCGAGCGCGTGCCGAAGACGACCGGCGCACTGCCAGTCGCCGCGGCGCGCCAGGCCGCGGCGCGCGCGCCGTCGGCGAGCGAGGAATGCAGTGCGACGATCGGCACGGCCAGCCGCTCGCGGAAGCGCGCGACGAGTTGCGGCGTGAGCGCGATCTCGGGCACGAGGACGAGCGCTCCGCGCCCCGATTCGAGTGACTGCGCGATGAGCCGCAGGTACACCTCGGTCTTGCCGCTGCCCGTGACGCCCGCGAGCAACCAGGCCGCGAAGCCGGGCGCGGCCCGGCCGATCGCCTCGACCGCCGCTGCTTGCGCCGCGGTGAGCGTCGGTCCCGGTCGGCCGGCGCCGGCGGCGGGCGCGGCTTCGGGCCGCTCGACGGACTCGAACCAGCCGCGGCGCATGAGCGCGTTCAGGGCCGCGCCGAGACCCGCGGCCGAAATTGCTTCCGCTGCAGCGTCGCCCTCACCGATGAGCGTGAGCAATTCGCGCTGGCGCGTGCCGAGTCGCGGATTGGCCGCGAGTGCCTCGCGTCCGCGCGCGGACCACCGCCAGAAAATCTCGTCGCGCCGTGCCGGCGCGCCCTCGCGCAACAGTTTCGGCATGGCGGCGAAGAGCACTTCGCCGAGCGGGTGGTGGTAATAGTCCGCGGCCCACAGCAGCAGGCCGAAGGTCACCGCGTCCCACAGCGGCTCCGGATCGAGCGGCGCGAGCACCCGCTTCAGTTGCGCGCGCGGCAGCTCGCTCGCGGCTGCGAGGGCCGCGACGACGCCGATCGCGCGGCGGCGGCCGAGCGGTACCGCGACCCGCATTCCCGGCTGCGGCGCTTCGGCGGCGGCTGCTGGCAGGTAATCGAAGCGTCGCCGCATCGGCGTGTCGAAAACCACCTGGACGATGCGCGAATCGGTTGTCAAAAGATTTGTTTTTTCAATTAGTTACGTGATTTCTCCCGGTGCCGTCAACGGCCCGGGCGGGAGCCCGTTATATCACCGTGGCCGGGCTTCGAGTCGCCGACTGATGGAGGAGGAGCCGGTGGACCGCTCTGCTACTCTCACGGCGCTCGCGACGCCGGTCGACCGGTGCGCGTGGACGCAGGAGAGGGCGTTGAACCAGGAGCGGGCACTCGAACGATTCCTGGCCGGCATCGAACGGCGCGCATTCCGCATCGCCCAAATGGCGCTGCGCGATCGCGCGGAGGCCGAGGACGCGGTGCAGGACGCGATGATCCGGCTCGTGCGCAGTTACGCCAGCCGTCCGGAAGGCGAATGGCGGCCGCTGTTCTACCGGATCCTGAAGAACCGTATCACCGACCTGCAGCGCAAGCGCAAGGTGCGAAGCGTCGTCCAGGCCTGGTGGTCCGGCGGCGAGAAAGACGACGTGCCGGATCCCGTGGAATCCGCGGTCGATCCCTCGGGATCGCCGGAGCAGGAGCTCGAGGGACGCGAACTGCTCGCCCGCATCGAGGAAGTGCTCGCGGACCTGAGTGGACGGCAGCGCGAGGCGTTCCTGCTCCGGAATTTCGAAGGGCTCGACGTCGCCGAGACGGCAGTCGCGATGGGATGCTCGGAAGGGAGCGTGAAGACGCATTACTTCCGCGCGGTACAGGCGCTGCAACTGGCACTGGGGGAATGGAATTCATGAACGACGAACGCCTGCGGGACCTGGAACGGAAGAGCCGCGCGGCTTTCGACGAGAGCGTCGAATCGCTCGATGCGGCGACGCGCTCGCGGCTCGCGCGCGCGCGCGCCGAGGCGCTGTCGGAATTGCGCGGGCAGCGCATGAACTGGCGTTCCGCCTGGGTGCCGGCGGGGGTCGCCGCGGCGGCCGCGCTCGCGGGCGCCGTGCTGATCGTCGGCAACGACGCCGCGCGACCGGAATCGCCGCCGTCGCTCGCGGCGCTCGAGGACCTCGACATCGTGACCGACGGCGAAGACCTCGAAATGTTCGGCGAGGACCAGGAGTTCTATGCCTGGGCGGCCGGCGAGATCGGCGACGAGGTGGGCTGAGCGATGCGCCGCATCGGAGTCTTTGCGTTGTGCGCCGTGGCCCTGCCGGCAGCGGCCGCCGAACCGGCGGGACCGCCTCCGGATCCGGCGTTCCTCGAGTTCCTGGCGGAACTGCCGGACGAGGACGAGGAGTTCGTCGACTACCTGACGTCGACCGACGGCGAGAAGGAATTGAAGCGGGCCGAGAAAGCGGCCGCGAAGGATGTGACCGATGAATAAGCGGGCCTGGATTCTGGCGGCATGGTGCGCGCTCGGTGCGCTCGCGGCGCGGGCCGACGAGACCGACACGATGCCGGGTGTCGAGTGGGAAATGCTCGACGAAGCGGAGCAGCAGCTCCTCGAGAGCCAGAAGGACAACTGGGACGAGCTGCCCGCCGGCCGCCAGCAGGCGATGGCTGAGGGCGCCGGGCGCTGGCTGTCGATGTCGCCGGAGGAGCGCAAGAACGCACAGCAGCGCTGGCGCAAGTGGCGCGAGCTCACGCCGTATCAGCGCGACAAGGTGCGCGATCGCTGGAAGCGCTTCCGCAACCTGACGCCGCATCAGAAAGACCGCCTGCGCGATGTGTACCGCCGCTACCAATCGCTGTCGGCGGAACAGCGCGAGGCGCTGCGCAAGCGCTGGCACCAGATGACGCCGGTCGAGCGCCAGCGCGCGATCCAGCGCCAGCAGACCGCCCCGACGCGGACGCCGACGCGCGATTGAAGACCCGGGGGCATGTCCCCCGGGGCTCGCATCCGCAGCAAAGCCGTGGGAGGATGAACGCCCATCCACCAGCGGAGTGACGCGATGCCGGAGAACCGGCTCAGGCGCTCCCGGGATCGCATGATCGCCGGTGTCTGCGGGGGCCTCGCCGATTGGCTCGGCTGGAAACCCGACCGCGTGCGGGTCGCCTACGTGATCGTGTCAATCCTGAGTGCCGCCTTCCCCGGCGTGCTGGTCTACCTCCTGCTCTGGCTCCTCGTACCGGACGCCGACGAATGAAGCACGAAATCATCGAGCTCTACGACGACTACACCCACGGCGGCATGATCCGCCGCGAATTCCTCGCACGCCTCGGCCGGCTCGCGGGCGGTGCGGCAGCAGCCTCGCTGCTGCTGCCGCTCCTCGAGAACCGTTACGCGCAGGCGACGACCGTGTCGCCCGAGGACCCGGGCCTGGTCGCGGTGCGCGAGCAGTTCGACGGGCCCGACGGCGCGGTGGACTGTTACGTCGCGTACCCGAAGAAATCGCCCAAGCGGCGGCCGACCGTGGTCGTGATCCACGAGAACCGCGGGCTCAATGCGCATATCGAGGACGTCACCCGCCGGTTCGCGCTCGAGGGCTACCTCGCGATTGCGCCGGACGCACTGTCGGGTTCGGGCGGCACGCCCGCGAACGAGGACGAGGCGCGCAAGAAGATCGGCGAACTCAACCGCGAAACCGCGCTCGGCATCTATCTGGCCGCCGTGCGGCACGCGGTCACCCACAAGCATTCGAACTACCGCGTCGGCTGCGTCGGCTTCTGCTGGGGCGGCGGCCTGTCGGGACGGCTCGCCGCGAACTCGAAGGAGCTGCACGCCGCAGTCGTCTTCTACGGCATGCCGGTGTCGGCGGACGAGGCCGCGAAAATCCGCGTGCCGATGCTCCTGCATTACGCCGGGCGCGACACGCGCATCAACGAGGCGGTTCCGGCCTTCGAGACCGCGCTGAAGGCCGCGGGCGCGAAGTACGAACTCCACATGTACCCCGACGTCGACCACGCCTTCCACAACGACACCAACGCCGCGCGCTACAACGCCGATGCCGCCCTGCACGCCTGGAAGCGCACCATCGCTTTCTTCGAACGCGAACTCGGCAGCTAGCGCCGGGTCCGGGACCGCGCGCTCTGCGGGCGGGCGGGGCTCCCTCGCTCGCTCGGGACCCCGCCCGACCGCGGCGCGCGCGGAGGCGGGCCAGGTGGCGAGCGAGCGAATGTCCGTTCTTCTGAGCGAGCGAGCCAACCTGGCCAGCCGAACGCCGCGCCGCAGCGGGGCGTGTCGGAGTCGTTTTTTCAGCCTGCCGCTTTGACCGCGTGGATGAGTTCCGCCGCGACCTTCTGCGCGTCGCCATAGACCATGCGCGTGTTGTCGAGATAGAAGAGGTGGTTCTCGATGCCGGAGAAGCCCGCGCCCTGAC
>JANNKZ010000102.1:0-3485 GCA_031396515.1 Gammaproteobacteria bacterium | reverse complement strand
GGCCGTGCGTCATGAACGGCGCGGCGAAAAACGCAAGAAACCCTTCGGGGAAGTTAGTCGGGTCGGGGTTCGGGTCCGTCCAGAAGCTGCTGGTGCCCCTGAATACAAAACCCTCATCGACAACCAACGGGTAGCCAGCATTGTCGATGAAGCGGTTTTCGTGGACGTTGGCGCTGATGTGGCCCGTCTGGGCGTACGGGTACCTGCTGCCGCCAAGTATCGAGAAGCGCAGGCCGAGGACGTTGTTGGAGACGTCGTTGCCCTCGAAGTCCACCTCGATACGGTTGCCCAGCTGACTGGACTTGGGATTGATCGGTCGCGGTAACACCTCGAGCGGATTCGCCCCCATATCAAGATAGTCGGTGAACCCAGAGTTGCCAAAGATAAGCACGCCCCCACTGAAGTTATCGGTGGCGCTGTTGCCGCCGATGAAGAGCCTTGATGGGTTTTCAGATGTGCCGGCGCCGAACGCCAGCCCCGGGAAGCCGCGGTGCACGACATTGCCAACGATCCGGCCGCTGCACTCGGAGCCATTGATGGCACCGAGCCATGTGTCTGTCACCACATTGTCGCGAACGGTGAGCCGCTGCGTCCGGGTGATGTAAATTCCAAACCACGCATTGAGCGCGTTGTCGATCACGAAACCTTCGATGACGGCGCCGTCAGCCCGACCTCCGTCCGTGGTTGGCCCGACGTAGATCACGGTAGTGGGGATGTCGCCCGGATGCTCGGTGTCCACGGTCAGCGTCGTCGCGGTGCCAGCACGCGGGCCAACGGGATAGCCGTCGGCATATTCCATGACCCCCGCACCGTGGAGCGTCAGGTTGGGTACGTTGAGAACCAGGGGCAGCAGCTCCGGTGGTCGGGTGCTCTGCCCAATTGGCTGAGTCTCGAAGTTGCCGCTGCAAGTTCCTGGAGCGACGCGGATGGAGATGCGTCCTTGGTTCTCGCGCCGCAGCGCACGCGCCTTTTTGAGGGCGTCGGTGATTCGCCAGTAGGGACGCGCCGCACTACCGTTGCCACGGGAAGTCGCAGCGCAGTCGACGTAGACTTTGGTCGGTGATGAGGCCGCGGTTCCGACCGCCTGCGCAAAACTGGGACGTGGGCCAGCGGCAAATATGGCGATGCCACAGAGAACGGTCACAGATCCGATAAAGCGCAACATAAAGATCCCCTTGTGGTCGTGTGCCGATGGGGATCATTTGTCGTTTAAAGCACTTGGGCGTGCATGAACTCTGCGTGAAGGCGGGGTGACGTTTCCCGGAAGACTCAGGAAGGTCTCGTCGCCAATCGTGGCGCGGGCTGCCTCGAACTCCTGGCGGAGTGGCCCGGCCTAGCCTTACTGCCCCCAGCTTTTCACTACCTGCAGGCTGATCTGCCTTCCAAGAACAGTGGCATTCGCCGAGTCATAGCCCAGAGTCCCAGATAGCAGGTCATATCGATTGACGAAGGGCGGGCGTTGGTCCAGGAAGTTGATTATTCCGAAATTGATTTGCGAATTGGCGAGCCAACCCTGCCCGCTCTCGACGTGGTAGCCCACGTTGAAATCAGCCGTCGTCCACGAATCGACAACCCGAGCGGGCACGGAGCCGGGATCCCGATACCGACCGGTGTAGTTCACGGTCGCTTGCAACATCCAGCGTCGCAGCGACCAGGACACGTGGCCAGCAAACCGGACCTGCAGTGGGTTGCCGACGGTGTCCACATAATCAAAGACCGGCGCCGTGGGCGTGATCTGCTGCTTCTGGTCGAAGATATAAGTGCCGTTCAGGCCGTAAACCCAATTACCTCTTGCAGTGTCGTTGGAGTAGTCCACAGCGACATCCACACCGCGTGTCTTGACGCTGGCCAGGTTGCGAAACCGGTTGTCGAGAATAGCGTCGATCGGTTGGTTGCAATCCCCACCAAATGGCGGCGGTCTCTGGCAAGCGGCATCGATCTGCTCTTGGGTCGGATTGCGCGTGATCAGGGAGGCAAATTCATTCTCGCGAACGAGAAACTCTGCAGAATATCCAGGGGGCTGGATCTTCCCTTGGTAATCGATGTCGAAATACGTCAATGAAAGCGAAAAGCTCGGTGCCGCCGGCAAAGTCACATCCATGCCGACCGTCCAGGCACTCGCCGTTTCCGGCTGCAGATCCGGCATCGGCCCAAACACCCCGAGTGCGCGTGAATACCCGGTCGGAGACTGGGGATCAACGACGTCGAAAATCGCAACGTCTCCGATCTGGTCGGGATTGGACCAGAAGAATGGGGGTGCCCGGAACGAGGTTCCCCAAGTACCGCGCAGCCGGAGGAGACGCGAGGCCTGCCAACTCAAGCCCACTTTCGGGTTAAAGGTCGTACCCGCATCGCTATAGCGGTCGTAGCGGCCAGCGAGCGACAAGTCCAGGCGGTTAACATTCGACCACTGTCGCCCGGCCAGAATCGGCGCCGCGAGTTCGAAAAATGCGGCCGCGACCTCTCTGCCACGGTTCTCTTTGCCGTTCCCGATGTTGGTTCCGTCGGAATGCTCCTTGCGAAAGTCGCCCCCGACAGCAAGCCGGATAGCACCGGCGGTCCCCTCTAACAAGGGACCATCCGCGATTGCGTTTGCCGAAGTGGTGGTGAATGTATTCACGACGTCGAGAGCGGTACCCAAGCTTCGCAGCGTTGCAGCATTCGTATGCGAGCCATCGCCAAATATGTTGAGTGCTACCGTCGGATCGGAGCTGTCGAGCGCAACATCGATAGCGTCATAATCGAGTGTGTTTGCTTCGTGAAAAATGTCCCGCGATCTCGAATAGGCAGTCGAGAGATTGACTTGCCACCCTCTTGGGAGCACGTGCGTGACTCCCATCGAGGCGAAGGATGTCTCAGTCGACCCACTGTCTACGATCGGGCCCAGGTCGGTAGTGAAATCGTAAGCCACGACCACGGGCCCGCCGAAGCGGTTGAACGCATTGGTCGCAGGAACCGTAAAGTTATCTGCAGGCTGCGGGAACGCAGATCTGAAATCCCGCGACGAATAGCGGCCGTCGAACGATAACTCCCACTGGTCAGCCAGCCGGTAGGACGAGCTCACGAAGGCGCTGCGCATGGTCTGGCTGGGCAGAATGTCGTTGTGGACGACATTATCCGTATAATTGACAGTGCCTGGGATGAGCTGCTCCGCCGTTAGCTGCGTTCCGTCTTGGCCGTGCGGAATGGCAGCGATCGGGACCAGGATTTCCGGATCGAGGATCGTGCCGGGGTTGCTGCCGACACCACGCAGGTCACTGCCGCCGAAGCGCCTAAAGTCAGTGTTCGCGGCGCAGTAGGCGCGTGCGCTGCAGGCAAGAGCAGAACTGTCGTGGTACTGAAGTCCCAGCAGCAAATGTCCACGCGACCAGGCGTGACCCCAAAGTTGAGCGATTCCCCGCTCGTTGGCATCGCCGCCCGCGGTGCTCGTGCGCAGGCGTGTTTCGAACCCATTGAAGTTCCTGCGCAGAATGATGTTCACGACA
>JANNKZ010000087.1:0-3236 GCA_031396515.1 Gammaproteobacteria bacterium | reverse complement strand
TTTGTCGTGACGAACTGGGCGCGCTCGACGAAGGTGGATCTGTCGGAGTTCACGCACCTGCGGGCCTTCCAGAAGCGCATCGCTGCGCGGCCGGCCGTGCAGGCCGCGATGAAGTCGGAGGGGTTAATCCCGGCCGACCAGGCGGCCTGAGGCGGCCCGGCCCCGCGCCAGCGCCCATGCGGTAAACTCGACCGGCAACGGAAGAGGTACCGCATGGCCTGGTGGGCTTGGCTGGTGTTGGGCATCGGCTTGCTCGGCGTCGAGATGTTCGTCATCGACGCCCAGTTCTATCTCGTTTTTGTCGGCCTCGCGGCCGCGGTCGTGGGCCTTCTCGGCCTCGCGGGCGTCGACCTGCCGTCCTGGGCGCAATGGCTGCTCTTCTCGGGCCTCGCCCTCGTCGCGATGCTCGGATTCCGCCGCCGGCTCTACGAAATGCTGCGCGGTAGCGCCGGCCAGGTGGACGAACGCCTGACAGTGGGAGACCGCGTCGTGATCGCGGCGCGCCTGGAACCCGGGCAGAGCGGCCGCGTCGAGTACCGCGGCTCGAACTGGACCGCGCGCAACACCGGGTCGCAGTCGATCGAGGCCGGCCGCGAGGCTGTCATTTCCGAGATTGATGGCCTGACGCTGCACGTCAGGGCGGAGTAGAAAGTCATGGAAGTCGAACTCTATGTGGTCGGCGCAATCGCGCTGGTCGTCATCATCGTCATTGCAAAGACGGCCGTCGTCGTGCCTCAGCAGAGCGCCTTTGTCGTCGAAACCCTGGGACGCTATAACCGTACGATCCAAGCCGGTTTCCATATCCTGAAGCCGTTCTTCGACCGCATCGCCTACAAGCACAACCTGAAAGAGGAGGCGATGGACATCCCGGAGCAGATCTGCATCACGCGGGACAATGTCCAGGTCGGCGTGGACGGCGTGCTCTACCTGCAGGTGCTCGAAGCCAGCAAGGCTTCCTACGGCATCACCAACTACCGCTTCGCGATCATCCAGCTCGCGCAGACGACGCTACGCAGCGAAATCGGCAAGATCGAGCTCGTCCGCACCTTCGAGGAGCGCCAGACGATCAACCAGAACGTCGTCGCCGAGCTCGACAAAGCCTCGGCGCCCTGGGGCGTCAAGGTATTGCGCTACGAGATCAAGAACATCAACCCGCCGAAGGACATCCTGGGCGCGATGGAAAAGCAGATGCGCGCGGAGCGCGAGAAGCGCGCAGTAGTGCTGAGCTCCGAGGGCGAACGCGACGCGAAGATCAATCAGGCGGAAGGCGACAAGCAGCGCGTCATCAAGGAATCGGAAGGAAACAAGCAGCAGCAGATCAACGAGGCCCAGGGCCAGGCCGCCGCGATTCTCGCGGTCGCCACGGCAACCGCGGAGGGCCTGCGTCAGGTCGGCGAAGCGCTGGCCGGGAAGGGCGGCATCGAGGCGATGCAGCTCCGGGTCGCGGAGGAGTACGTGAAGCAGTTCGGCCACCTGGCCGACGAGGCGTCCAGCACGTTGATCGTGCCGGCGAATCTGAGCGACATCGCGTCGATGATCGCGCTCGCGACCAGCGTCGTGAAAGGACAGAACAAGGCCGGCTGAACCGGCGCCGCGCGCATGGGTCGCCGGTCCGTATGGTAGTATTGCCATACGTGAACTGGAATTATCCATGAAGAAGCCCAAGACCCGCCGAACCCCGAGGCCGGCGCCCGCTTTCCCCGAACTGCGCTCGGCCTCCGACCGGCGCGTCCTCGACCTGTTCGCGAGCCGCACGCTCGAGCGCACGCTGCGCGACCAGGGCAAGACCAACCTCGAGGCGGTCTGGCAGCAGGCGTCGAAGGAACTGCGGGCGACCGATACCGCCGCGCGCCGGCGGGCGCCGGGACCGCTCGACGTGCACCGACACATCGTCGGCGGGCTGCCGGGCATCGCTCTCGTGATCGCCTCGGCCATGGCCTACGACTCGATGCAGGAGGCACTGCCGCTCTTCGACCTGAGTCCCAAGACCGCCAAGCAGCGCATGTGGCAGACGCTTGCCCCGAACGAAGGCGAGATTGCGCTGCGCATCGGCCGCGTACTGACGATCGCGGGCGATGCGCTCGGCTCACTCGACACCGCGCGCCAGTACCTGCGCACGCCGAACTTCGCGCTCGGCGGCGTCGCTCCCCGCGACCTGCTGAGAACGGCCGAGGGCGAGCAGATCGTGCTCGCGGAGATCCAGGCGCAGGCGGAAGGCGGCCCGGTGTGAAGCTGTTCCGGGCGCGTGCGCGGCGGCAGTCCACGCGCAAGTTCGATCCGCTCGATGCCTCCGCCTCGGTCGCCGGGCCGCGCGGTTGGCGCTTTAACGACCTCGGAACCGAAGTGCTCTACACGGCCGAGGTCGAGGCACTCGCGATCCTGGAAGTCGCCGTGCGCCCGGGCTTCGAGACCATCGCCGAGATCCTGATCGCGACGATCGAGGTGCCGGACGGTTGTATCGCCGGACTCGAGGATGTCGGGCTGCGGCTGCCGGCGCACTGGGATGCCCGCCCGGCCGGCGACGACTCGCGTCGGATCGCGCGTGGCTTCCTGGACGCGATCGCCGGCAAGCCGGCGGCCAGCCGGCCGGCCGGCCTGCGCGTGCCGAGCGTGCTGTCGGCGAGCGACTTCAACGTAATCCTCGATCCATCCCGCAAGTCCGAGTTCAAGGCGAAGCTGACCGGCCGCATTCCCTTCGGTAGCTTGAGGGCGACCGGCAGCTGAGGCTAGGCTGGCGCATGAAACACCCGATCCCGATGGTCATCGCCGGCTTGCTGGCCGCACTTTCACTGCAGGCCCAAGCCGAGAGCGGTCTCGCGCTCGTCAACGGGCGCATTTACACCGGCGTCGCCGGCGAGTCCCGGGCCGAGGCGGTGCTGGCGGTCGACGGACGCATCGCCTACGTCGGCGATTCCGCGGAAGTCCGGCGGCGCGCGCCGACCGGCGTGCGCCTCATCGACCTGCAGGGCGCGACCGTCCTGCCGGGCCTGGCGGACGCCCATGCGCATCTCGCCGGAATCGGCCTGCGCGAAATCAGTTTCGACGTGACCGGCGTGCCGGGCCTCGCGGCGCTGCAGGAACGACTGCGCGAGCGTGCGGCCACGGATGCGTCCGAGTGGATCGTCGGGCGCGGCTGGATTGAATCGAAATGGCAGCCGGCGGTGTTTCCGACGCGCGCCGACCTCGATGCCGCAGTCGCGGACCGGCCGGTGACGCTCGAACGCGCCGACGGGCAT
>JANNKZ010000082.1:0-2262 GCA_031396515.1 Gammaproteobacteria bacterium | reverse complement strand
CCGGCGAGCGAGTAGACGCCCTCGGTCGGCGCGTCGAGGAGCCCCAGGATCGCGAGCAGCGTGGACTTGCCGCAACCGGACGGGCCGGAAATCGACAGGAACTCGCCCTTGGCGACGTCGAGGTGGATGCCGTCGAGCGCGTGCGTCTCGAGGTCGTCCGTGTAGAACACCTTGGTCACCGACTCGAGCCGGATCATGGCCGTGGGCTGCATGGGATCAGTACTCCTGGAGGAATTATTCAGTCGATGACCAGGCGGTCCTTGCCGGACCACTGGGTGGTGTCTGCTAGCGCGACGATGTCGCCCGGCTCGAGGCCTTCAAGCACGACGATCTGGTTGACGGAGGCCTTGCCGAACTTGACCGTCACGCGCTCGGCGACGCTGTCACCGGCGCGGGCGCGGAATACGGTCGTCGTGGAATCGGACTGCGCACCGACCGGGCGACCGACGAAGCGCACGCCTTTCAATGTCTCGATCGAGATCGTGCCGTCCACGGAGAGATCGGCGCGCGCCTGGCTCGGCAGCGTCTCGTCGAAATCGATCTCGACGCGCACGGCGCCGGCGACGACCGCCGGGTCCACGCGCACAACGCGGCCGCGCACCAGGCGATCGCGCATGTCGATGCTGGCCGGCAGGCCGGGCGCAAGGTCGCGCGCATCCAGTTCCGGGATCCGCAACTCCGCATAGAGCGAGCCGGGCTTGGCGACGCGGGCGACATTCGCGCCTGGGGCGAGCTGCTGGCCTTCCTGCACCGGCACGCTCTGCACCACGCCCGCGATGCCGGCGCGCACTTTCAGGGAATCGGCGGCGAGGCGGCGCTCCTCGAGCGCGCGTTCCTGCTGGCGCAGGCGCGCGAGCCGCGCCTCGAGCTGCGCGCCGACCGCGGCATCGAGCGCGGCCAGGCGCTGCTGCTCGATCTCGGCGCGCTCGCCGAGCTGGGCCGAGAGGATCTTCGAGCGCGAAAACTGGAGTTCGGAGACGGCGCCGGTCTTGAAGGCGCGTTCTTCCGCCACCGCCTGGAGGCGCGCGGACTCCGCAGTCGCGCGCGCCTCGGCGAGGGAGGATCGCCGATCCAGGCGCTGGCTTTCCAACTCGAGCCGCGCGGCCGCGAATTCGGCGCGGGCGGCGGCGACTTCGAGCGCGGCGGCGTCGGCCGCGCGCTCCACTTCGGTATTCGAGAGCTGGACGATGATGGTGTCGGGTTCGACCGTCTCGCCCGCGCGCACCAGCACACGATCGACGCGCGCATCCACGCGGGTGGCGAGCCAGCGCGCTTCGCGCGGCTGCAGCACGCCGGGTCCGCGTACCTTGCGCTCGAGCGTGCCTTCCTTCACTTCATCCAGGTAGAGCTGTTCGCGTGCCACCGAGGGCGCGCCAGGTTCGAGGCGGGCGATCGCGAAGGCGACGCCCGAGAGCACGACGAAACCGCCGACGACCCAGGCAAGTTTCCTGCGCTTGAAGCTTTCCTGTATGCGCGGCCGGTCCATCGTCTTCTCCGTCAGATCACGAAGCAGGAGACGCCGGCGAGGGCGCGCAACTCAGGCAACATCGTGCGAACGTTCGGTTCGTCGGAGCTGACGGTGACCAGGCAGCAGGCGAACGCGAGTCCGAGTGCGACCGCGATCAGGGCGCGGGTCCACTGCTGGTCGGCCGGCGCATCGGCGCGGCCCACCGCGGCGGGGGCCTCAGCCCTGCGCATCGGCGAGCTGCGCGTCGCTGTTGCCGGTGACCGTGACAGCCGGCAGCGCGACGAACACCGTCTCGCCCACCAGCATGTTCTGGAGCTCGCCGATCTCGACGATGCCCGCGGGGGCGGCGCCCGAGTGGCCCAGGTCCAGGGTCAGGCCGGTGAGACCGACGATCACGAAGGCCGCCAGCGTGGCGACAACAGAGCGGTAATTGCGGTAGATCAGGTTTTCCATGGCTTTCGTCCTCCTGCCCTGTATAGAGCAAGGTCCGTGCCAACTTGGTTTGAACGCTGGTAAGTTATTGATATTGTTCTATTTATAGGTAATCGCGCGCGCTCGCGACACCTGGCGCCTACCCAGCTTCATCCCGCTCGTGGGACGCTCCAAAACCCCCTCGTCCCAACAATGGGAAGAGGGGGCGCATCCTTCAAAGGGGACGCATCCCTTTGCCAAGCGCGGCGTTATCACACCACCGTATCTGTCCCAGAGGCCAATGCGTGGCAGCCTGAGACGCTGAAGTGAGTCAGCGCCGACGACGGTGGGGAGCGCATCGAACGTGACTCCCGTCTCAGCCG
>JANNKZ010000072.1:0-3014 GCA_031396515.1 Gammaproteobacteria bacterium | reverse complement strand
AGCATGATCTCGCGCTCGAGGCGGCGCACTTCGTCGACGTGGCTGCGCAGGTGGTTCACCAGCTGGTCGAACATCTTCGGCGCGAGCTTCAATTCCATGAACTGCTCGGCGAGGCGCTTGCGCGCGCGCACGGTCTTCGGCTCGCGGGCGCTGCGCGCCGTCGCGAGGCCCTTGCCGACGGTGACGTGCAGGCGATGGATCGCGGCGAAGCGGCGCGCCGTCTCCTCCGGATCCGGGCCGGTGTCGATCGCTTCCTCTTCCTCGTCGGTCTTGTCCTCGTCGTCGTCCTCTTCGGCCGCCGGCTCTTCCTTGCGGACGACGGCCTTCGGGTTGTGCGGCTGCGCGATCTCGTCCGGCGCATTCGGGTCGAGGAAGCCGACGATCAGGTCGGTGATCCGGCCCTGTCCGCCCTTGACCGGCTCGTAAGCGGCGAGCAGGTAGTCGTAGGTCGGCGGGTAATAGGCGAGGGCGGAGCGCACCTGGTCGAGGCCTTCCTCGATGCGCTTGGCGATGCGGATCTCGCCTTCGCGGGTGAGCAGCTCGACCGTGCCCATCTCGCGCATGTACATGCGCACCGGGTCGGTGGTGCGGCCGAACTCGGAGTCGGCAATCGCGAGCGCCGCGGCCGCTTCTTCGACCGCCTCTTCATCGGGCGCCGCCGCGTCGGTCAGCAGCAACGCCTCCGCATCCGGTGCCTTCTCGTACACCGTGATGCCCATATCGTTGATCGTGTTGACGATGTCTTCGATCTGCTCCGGATCGACGATCTCGGGCGGCAGGTGATCGTTGACTTCCGCGTAGGTCAGGTAGCCCTGTTCCTTGCCGCGAGCGATCAGGCGTTTCAGCTGCGACTGGCGGTCTTCAGGCATGGCCGGAAGTTTTTTCTCGCTCAAGCGTGAATCCTCGGGGGGCAGGGGGAGCGGCCGCAAAACAGCCGGGCAGTATACAGGGGGACGGGGGTCCTGATGAAGCCGGCTGCCTTCAGGACCGCCCGGGCCGCTGCCCGCGGGCACCCAGAAGTCCTTGAAATTCCTTCTGTTCCAGATCGGAAAGGCGCCGCTCGCGCGCGGACTCGATGAGCTCATTGAGTCGTTTTTCCGGCCCGAGTTCCGCCCCCAGGCGCTCGAGCAGGTTGGCGAGCTCCCGTCCCGCCGCGCGGGCGTCCCGCACCAGCGATTCCTCGCCGGCGAGTTCCGCGATGCGCGCGCCTTCGGGTCGTTCGCGCCAGCGTTCGACCAGCTGCGCGGTCGTGAGCGCAGGCTCCTCGCGCGCCGTTTCCAGGAGTTCCCGTAGCACCGGGAATCCCTTGTGGTCGCCATCCAGCCAGCCGGGCACGGAGGGCACGGCTTTCGCTGCGCCGGGGTGGTGTAGCAGGAGCAGGATCGCCTGCGTCAACAGCGGATGCCGCCCGGCAGAGCGCGGGGCCTTGCCGCCGCGGCTTCCCGCGGCGCCGGCCGATGCGCGCATGCCGCGTCCGGCGTCGGTGCGTGCCTTGAGCAGCTGCTCCAGCCGGCCGGCCGGCATCTTCACCTGCTCGGCGAGCCGCTCGAGCAACAGTTCGTGATAGACACCGGCGGGCACCCGCGCGAGCAGCGGCCGCGCGAGTTCGGCGAGCTTCGCACGTCCGTCCACGTTCGAGAGATCGGCCTGTGCCGCGAGCTGCGTGACCAGGAATTCCGACAGCGGCTGCGCGCCGGCAATGCGCGATTCGAACGCTTCGGCCCCTTCCTCGCCGACCAGCGTGTCGGGGTCGTGGCCCTCCGGCAGGAACATGAACCGAAGCTGGCGGCCGTCGCGCGCGTGCTCGAGCGCGTTTTCGAGCGCGCGCCAGGCGGCGGCGCGGCCGGCGCGGTCGCCGTCGAAACAGAACACGAGTTCGTTGGTGACGCGGAACAGGCGGTTGAGATGCTCGGCCGTGGTCGCGGTGCCGAGCGTCGCGACCGAATACGCGATGCCGGACTGCGCGAGGCGCACGACATCCACGTAGCCCTCGACGACCATCAGCCGCTCGACCTTGCGCAGCGCCTGCCGCGCTTCGTAGAGCCCGTAGAGTTCGCGGCCCTTGTGGAACAGCGGCGTCTCGGGCGAATTGAGGTACTTCGGCTCGCCCGCGTCGATGATGCGGCCGCCGAAGGCGATCGGCCGCCCGCGCGCATCGCGGATCGGGAACATCACGCGATCGCGGAAGCGGTCGTAGTGGCCGCTCTCGCCCTGGCCGCTGCGCTCGATGACGAGCCCGGCCTCGGCCAGGCCGCGATCGCGCTCGGGGCTGCCGCCGAAGCGCTTCAGCACCGCGTCCCAGGAATCGGGCGCGTAACCGATCGCAAACTTCACGCAGGTTTCGGCCGTGATGCCGCGCCCGCTCAGGTAGTTCTTCGCGCGCGGCGATTCGCGCAACGTATCGCGGTAGAACTGGGTGACCTGCGCCATCACCTCGTAGAGGTCCTCGCCGGGACGCGGGCGGGCCGCCCGGCCGTCGTCCTCGCGCGGCACCTCGAGGCCGAGGCGCGAGGCGAGTTCCTCCACCGCGTCGGGAAACGGCAGCTTGTCGTGTTCCATCAGGAAGCCGAGCGCGGTGCCATGCGCGCCGCAGCCGAAGCAGTGATAGAACTGCTTGTCGGGGCTCACCCAGAACGAAGGTGTCTTCTCCGAGTGGAACGGGCAGCAGGCCTTCCACTCGCGGCCCGCTTTCTTGAGCTGCACGCGGCTGCCGATCAGCTCCACGATGTCGGCGCGGGCGATCAGTTCGTCGATGAAGGCTTGCGGAATCCGGCCGGCCATCAGGAGCCTCTGGTCCGCCTGCCCATGGAGCGCGTTACGTGCGCGCCTTGGCGAGACAAGGCGCGAGCCGAAGCCCCATGGCAAGGTTCATGGGCGAGGCGAGCAACGAAGTATCGCCAAGGCCCGCACGTAACCCTGCGGGACCGGGCGAATCGGCTCGCTGGCTGCGTTGCTTGTCGCTCATGTATCACGATACACATCGCTCCTCGCGCCTTGCCAGCGAGCCGATTCGC
>JANNKZ010000058.1:0-5456 GCA_031396515.1 Gammaproteobacteria bacterium | reverse complement strand
ATCGTCCTCGATCGACAGCATCGTGTGCGACACGCCGAAGCGGGCGAGCAGCCCCTTGATCAGTTGCAGGCTGGGCCCGTAGGTCTCGACGAAGCACAACAGGTGGTCGCCGGCCTTGAGCTGCGTCAGGAAGCAGGCCGTGACGGAGGCGATGCCGGAACCGACCACGACGCAGTCGTCGCGCCCCTGCAGTTCGGCCAGCAGCTTTTCAAGCTGCCGCGTCGTCGGGTTCGCGCGGCGCGTGTAGAAATATCCTTCGCGCTCGCCGCGATTGAAGCGCAGCGCCTCCTCCAGGCTTTCAAACGCGAACTTGACCGACTGGTAGATCGGCGCGACGAGCGGATGGTTGTCCGCCGGAACCGCGGCGTCCGGCGGATGATTGACGCGCGTCGGCCCCTTCATCAGACCCGCGTGGTCCAGCCCGCGGGCGTCGGGATCTCGCCGAGCTGCATCGACACCAGGGCGCTCCGCAGCCGCTTCGTGTGCGGGCCGATCTCGCCGTTGCCGACTTTGTATTCCCTGCCGCCGGTGCGCACGAGCGTGCCGACGCCGGCGAGCACCGCCGCCGTGCCGGCAAGCGCGGCCTCGCCGTCCTTGACCCACTCGAGCATCTCGTCGACCTTGAACGCGCGCTCGTCGACCTGGTAGCCGAGTTCCGGCGCGATCGTGAGCAACGACTCGCGCGTCACGCCGTGCAGGAAGGTCGCATCGAGGCTGCGCGTCAGGATTTTCTTGTCGCGGATCAGCAGGAAATTGGCGGCGCCGGTCTCCTGGACCTCGCCGGCGGGGCTGAACAGCACCTGGTCGGCCAGGTACTTCTGCTTGGCGGCCATCATCGGGCCCATCGCTGCAGCATAGTTGCCGCCGGTCTTGACCATGCCCATTTGCGAGGCCGTGCGCGTCGCCTGCTCCTCGATGAAGAGGCGCAGCGCCTTCGGGCCGGTGTCGAAGTAGTCCCACACCGGGCTCGCAAGCACGATCAGCAGGCCTTCGGTCGGGGGAACGGTCGCGCCGCCGACGCCGGCATTCGTGCCGATCAGCATCGGGCGCAGGTACAGCGAGCCCGGCGGATCCGGCACTTCATTGCGCACGCGGTCGATCACCGCGGTGACCATGGCCGCGAGCTGGGCCGCATCGGGCTCCAGCATGCCGAGCAGGCGCGCGCTCTGGAGCATGCGTGCGATGTGGCGGTCCATGCGCCAGACGTTGATGCTGCCGTCGGCCCAGCGATAGGCCTTGAATCCCTCGAAGCAGGTGCTCGCGTAGTGCAGCACGTGCGCCGCCGGCGACAGCTCGATCGGCCCGGTCTTCTTCAATTCGTGCGCCGACCACTTGCCGTCGCGCCAGTTCGCGACCGCCATCACCGGCGCCAGCACGGTGCCGAAGGCCGGGCGGGGGGCGGTGGGACTTGCGGGGCGGTTCTGCATGACCTGTGCGTTCATGGGCGGTCAGTCCTGTATGAAGATGGTGGCGGGGTGCTCGAGGCGTTCCTTGAGCGCCTGGATCATCGCGGCGGCATCGAAGCCGTCGACGAAACGATGATCGAAAGACGAAGACAGATTCATGATGCGGCGGATCGTGATCGCACCGTCGACGACGACCGGCCGCTCGACGGCCTTGTTGACGCCGACGATGGCAACTTCCGGTGCATTGATGACCGGCGTCGACGCGATGCCGCCGAGGCGACCGAGGCTCGTGACCGTGATGGTCGAGCCGAGCAGCTCGTCGCGCGTCGCCTTGTTGCTGCGCGCGGCTTCCGACATACGACGGATCTCCGCGGCAAGGTCCGCGAGACCGCGTGCCTCTGCGTTCCTGACGACCGGCACCTTGAGGCCGTCCGGCGTCTGGGTCGCGATACCGACGTGCACGGCGTGGTGGCGCACGATGACGTTGCGCTCCGCATCGTGCACGGCATTGCACTGCGGGAAGGATTCCAGCACCCGCACCAAGGCGGCCACCAGGAACGGCAGGTAGGTCAGCGACGGCGCACCCTTGGGCTGGCGGGAATTGAGGTACTGGCGCAGCGCCTCGAGTTCAGTGACGTCCACTTCCTCGACATACGCAAAATGCGGGATGTTGCGCTTGGCGGCGCTCATGCGCTCGGCGATCACGCGCCGCACGCCGATGATCTTGATCTCCTCGGTGCCGCTCTGCGCCTGGCGTGTCGCGAGCTTTGCCCCGCCCCCCGCCTTGCCGGCGATCACCGACTCCAGGTCCTGGGCCGAGATGCGCCCGCCCGGGCCCGAGCCGCTCACATTCGCGAGATCCACGCCCGCGTCGCGAGCCTTGCGGCGGGTCGCCGGCGATGCCATGACGCGCGTGGTCGCGCCGAAGTCCTGCTCCTCCGAGGCCGGCGCCGTTTTTGCGGCAGCGGCGCTAGCCGCCCTGGCGGGTGCCGCGGCTGCAGCGGCGGGAGGGGCTGCCGGCGCGCCGGCATCCGTCTCGAAGGCAATCAACTCGGCGCCGACCGCAACCATGTCGCCGGGCTGCCCGGTCAGCGAGACCACGCGGCCGCTGACAGGCGCCGGAATCTCGACGGCCGCCTTGTCGGTCATGATCTCGGCGATGATCTGGTCTTCCTGGACCGTGTCGCCGACCTTGACCTTCCATTCGACAACTTCGGCCGTGACCGTGCCTTCGCCAAGGTCCGGCATCTTGAAGACGTAGCGGCTCATGCGGCCTCCATGACGGCCTTCAGTGCGCTCGCGACGCGCGCCTGGCCCGGGAAGTATTCCCATTCAAAAGCATGCGGGTACGGCGTGTCCCAGCCCGCCACGCGCAGGATCGGGGCCCGGAGATTCCAGAAGCATTGTTCCTGGACGGTCGCCGAGAGCTCGGCGCCGAAGCCGGCGAATCGCGTCGCCTCGTGCACGATCACGCAGCGCCCGGTCCGAGCGACCGATTCGCAGATCGTGTCGGTATCCAGCGGCACCATCGTTCGCACGTCGATGATCTCCGCGTCAAGCCCGAGGCCGCGGGCCGCGGCTTCGCTGACATGCACCATGGTGCCATAGGTGACGATCGTCAGGTCGCTGCCCGCGCGCACGATCTCGCACTGGCCGATCGGCACGGTGTAATGGCCGTCCGGCACCTCGCCCTTCGGATGCGTGCTCCACGGCACCGCCGGTTTGTGCGGGTCGCCGTCGAAAGGGCCGTTGTAGATGCGCTTCGGCTCGAAATAGATGACCGGGTCATCGTCCTCGATCGCGGCGATCAGCAGGCCCTTCGCGTCGTACGGATTCGAGGGCATCACGACCTTGAGGCCGGCGACGTGCGCAAAGAGCGCCTCGGGGCTTTGCGAATGGGTCTGGCCGCCGCGGATACCGCCGCCGCAGGGCGTGCGCACGGTCACCGGCGTCGAGAATTCGCCGGCGCTGCGATATCGGATGCGCGCGAGCTCGCTCACGATCTGGTCGTAGGCCGGGTAGATGTAGTCGGCGAACTGGATTTCGGCGACGGGCCTGAGCCCGTTCACCGACATACCGATCGCGGCCGCCAGGATGCCGCCCTCGGCGATCGGCGTGTCCAGCACGCGGTGGCTGCCGTACTTGCGCTGGAGGCCCTCGGTGCAGCGGAACACGCCGCCGAAGTAGCCGACGTCCTCGCCCAGCACGACGACCGAAGGATCGCGGCCGAGCATGATGTCCATGGCCGAGTTCAGCGCATTGATCATGTTCATCTGCGCCATGGCTATTTCTCCGCGAGCCCGGCGCGCATTTCCGCTTCCTGGCGGCGCAGGTGTGGCGGCATTTCCTTGAACACGTCCTCGAACATCAGTCCGGGGTCGAGGCGCGGCCCGTCGGTCAGGGTGCCGTGGGTCACGGCCTCCTTCCAGGACTTCGCCACATGCGCCTCGAGCTCGGCGACGAGCGCGGCATGGCGCTCGTCCGACCATTCGCCGAGGCTTATCAGGTGCTGTTTCAGGCGCTCGACTGGATCGCCGAGCGGCCAGCGGTCGTAATCGTCCTTCGGGCGATAGCGTGCCGGGTCGTCGCTGGTCGAGTGCGCCGCCGCGCGATAGGTCACGTGCTCGATCAGCGTCGGGCCGCGGCCGGTGCGGGCGCGCTCGGCCGCCCACTGGGTCACCGCGTGCACCGCGAGGAAGTCGTTGCCGTCCACGCGGACGCCGGCGATGCCGAAGCCCGGCCCGCGCGCCGCGAACGACTGGCGCTCGCCGCCGGCGTGGCCCTGGAAGGTGGAGATCGCCCACTGGTTGTTGACGACGTTCAGGATCACCGGCGCCTTGTACACCGAGGCGAACAGCATCGCGTGGTGGAAGTCGGCCTCCGCGCTCGAACCCTCGCCGAGCCAGCTCACCGCGATGTCGTCCTCGCCCTTGATCGCCGAGGCCATCGCCCAACCCACTGCCTGCGGGAACTGCGTGGCGAGGTTGCCGGAGATCGAAAAGATTCGGCCTTCGGCCCATTGGTACATGACCGGGAGCTGGCGGCCCTTGCACATGTCGCGCGTGTTCGAGAGTAGCTGGCACATCAGGTCGAGCAGTGGCCGCCCGCGCACGACGTAGAGCCCCTGGTTGCGGTACGAGGGGAACAGCATGTCGGCGGGACGGAGTGCCATTGCCATCGCGACGGAGACCGCCTCCTCGCCCAGAGAGCGCATGTAGAAGGAGATCTTTCCCGAGCGCTGGATGCGCTGCATGCGGTCGTCGAAGACGCGCGTCAGCAGCATGTGGCGCAGGCCCACCTGGAGTTCCTGCGCATCGAGGTGCGGATGCCAGGGGCCGACCGCGCGATGACCCTCATCCAGCACGCGCACGAGTTCCTCCGACAGGAAACGCGTTTCGAGCGCGGGCGCGCCGGTGTCCGGTCGCGCGACTTTGCCGGCGGCGGAAAGCTTGAGGTAACCGAAATCGGGGGCTTCGCCCGGGCGTGCCGGTGTCTTCGGGACATGCAGGCGAGAGGGGTTGGCCATCGGGTCCTCGCTGCGCGGCGGGCCGGGTTTGAAGCCGCGCATCCTACTCGGGTTTTCGGGTTTGGCAGCGGTTTCTTGTACTGTCCTGCAAAAAAGTGAAATAATCAGTTAGTTAGGACGGTATTCATGAAAAATAAATTTCAATCTGCGATCGATCCCACCGACCGCCGCATTCTCGACGAATTGCAGCGGGATGGGGCCCTGTCGGCCGCGGATGTCGCTGCCAAAGTCGGGCTGTCTACGACCACCTGCTGGCGCCGCATCCAGCAGCTCGAACTGGACCAGGTGATCAAGAAACGCGTCGCCCTCCTCGACCGCGAAGCACTCGGACTGGACGTGATGGTCTACGTTCACGTGCGCCTGTCGAGCCAGGGGCGCGATGCCCTCGCGCAATTCGAGCGCGCCGTTCGCGATCGTCCGGAAGTGCTCGATTGCTGCACGCTCACGGGCGAGTGGGATTTCTGCCTGCGGATCGTCACGCACGACATGAAGGAATACGAAGCGTTCTTCCTCGATCACCTCTC
>JANNKZ010000040.1:0-1920 GCA_031396515.1 Gammaproteobacteria bacterium | reverse complement strand
GATCCGATCGCCTTTGACTCGGACTGCCGGGAGGGCATCTGCGGCTCGTGCGGGTTCCTGGTCAACGGCGTCCCCCATGGACCGGACCCGGGCACGACGGTGTGCCAGCTCCATATGCGTCGCTTCCAGGACAACGATCGGCTCGTCCTCGAGCCCTGGCGCGCCCGGGCCTTCCCGTTCATCCAGGATCTCGTTGTCGACCGGCGCGCGTTCGACCGGATCATCCAGGCGGGCGGCTACACGTCGGTCAACGTCGGCGGCGCACCGGACGGCAACACGACGCTGATTCCCGGGACCGTGATCGAACGGGCGATGGATTCGGCCGTGTGTATCGGCTGCGGCGCCTGCGTCGCCGCCTGCAAGAATGCCTCGGCCGCGTTGTTCACGTCGGCCAAGGTGAGTCACCTGGCGCTCCTGCCGCAGGGGCAGGTGGAGCGCGAACGGCGGGTCGTGGCCATGATCGATCGCCACGACGCCGAAGGCTTTGGCAGTTGTTCGAACGAGGGCGAGTGCGAGGCGGTGTGCCCGAAGGACATCTCGATCACCAACATCGCGCGGATGACTCGGGAGTATCTGCGAGCGACGCTCTTTTAATGCCTCAGACCTTGATCACGTCCACCAGCTCCCTGACCGCCGCGGCCGACTTCTTGAGTGCCGCATCCTCCTCGGGCGTCAGCGTGATCTGAATAATCTGCTCCACGCCGCGCGCGCCGAGCTTGATGGGCACGCCGACGAAGAGGTCCTGCACACCGTACTCACCCTGCAGGAAGACCGAGCACGGCAGGATCTTCTTCTTGTCCTTCAGGATCACTTCCACCATCTCAGCCGCAGCCGAACCCGGTGCGTACCAGGCGCTCGTGCCGACGAGCTTGGTGATCTCCGCCCCGCCGTCCGCTGTCCGCTTGCAGATGGCGTCGATCCGCTCCTTCGAGAGCAAGTCGGTAATCGGAATGCCGGCAACGGTGGAGTACCGCGGGAGCGGGACCATCGTGTCGCCATGGCCGCCGAGCACGAACGCGTGGATGTTCTCCACCGACACGCCCGTTTCCATCGCGATGAAGGTACGCATGCGCGCCGAGTCGAGCACCCCGGCCATGCCGATCACGCGCTCGCGCGGGAACTTGCTCAGCTTGAAGACGGCCTGCGACATCGCGTCGAGCGGATTGGCCACCGGCACGATGACGCAGTTCGGCGAATGTGTGACCACCTGCGCCGTCACGGCCTGCATGATCTTGTAGTTGATGTCGAGCAGGTCGTCGCGGCTCATGCCCGGCTTGCGCGGCACGCCCGAGGTGATGACGACCACGTCGGAGTTGGCCGTGTGCTCGTAGCCCTCGTCAGTGGCGCCCACGCCGATGACGCGAGCCGCCGACCCGCCGATTGCGCACGATTGATAGATGTCGAGGGCGATCCCGGCCGCCTTCTGGTCAGCGACGTCCACGATCACGACATCCGCGAGTTCCTTCTGCGCGATCGCACGCGCCACGGTCGCGCCGACGGCGCCGCCGCCCCCCACCACTGTCACTTTTCGATTCATCGCTACGCTCCAAAATCCGACGAGGCGGAGATTAGGTCAGCCCCCTGCCGCCCGCGATCCGGATGTTCACACGTTCTGTGGAAAACCCTGTTGATAACACCCCGTGAAGACGCATCCACGGCACACGAAGTCGAACAAAACACCACTTTGCACCACTGCTGGTGCGCGAGCCGTTCGGCCCCGGCGCCGCCTCGCACATCCGGCCGGAGTGGCGCCGGTCACGCATTATACCGGCGCGCTTCGCTCAGGGCGTCGCTTGCCGATTCGGGTGATTGCCCGCGCACGCGCCGCTGTCCACACGGACGCAGGTTACGGCTGGTGCAGCGTCACGGGGCCGGCCGGCGTGCGCACGACGACGTGCGCGAGGCCGACTTCCACGACGC
>JANNKZ010000001.1:0-3943 GCA_031396515.1 Gammaproteobacteria bacterium | reverse complement strand
TCATGATCCCGACGGTCGCGAAAGCCGACGTTGATCTCGTCTTCGATCCACCATGGAATCAATCGATGATGTCGGAAGCGGCAAGGCTTCAAACCGGCATGATGTGATCCTGGCGGCTCCAAGCGGGCCATTTCGGGACCGCTGTGAAGCCATCCCTGGCCGCTTCGGGCTCGCCATCCCTGGCTCGCACGATCCCGAAACGGCCCCCTGGATCGGATTCGCTTACATCATCCCGGTTTGCAGCCTCGCTGCTTCCGACATCATCGACTGGTTCCACGGCGGGTCGAACACGAGATCGACGTCGGCTTTCGCGACCGTCGGAATCATGAGCAGCTTTTCCCGGACGTCGGCGACCAGCACCTCACCCATGCCGCAGCCGGGTGCGGTGAGCGTCATTCGCACGGCGACGTCGCGCGTGCCGTCTTCGTTGCCGGTGATCGAGCAGTCGTAGACCAGGCCAAGGTCGACGATGTTGACCGGGATCTCCGGATCGAAGCAGGTGCGGAGCTGATCCCAGACGATGCGCGTGACGTCCTCGTCGGTCGCGCCGGGCGGCAGTTCGGGCGGCGCCAGCGGTTCCTTGCCGATCGCGTCGCCGTCGGCGCCGGCGATGCGGAACAGGTTGCCCTCGACGTAAATCGTGAAACTGCCGCCGAGCGCCTGCGTGATGGTGCCGACGCTGCCGGTGCGGAGCTTCACCTCGATGCCCGCCGGCACGATCACCGCGCGCACGTCGCGGTTGACGACGATCGGTTCCTGGCGTGCGCGGTGCATGCTCATTCCGTGGTCACGGGCAGGGCGTCGCCCGCGAGCGCGGCGTTCAGCGTGTGCCAGCAGAGGCTCGCGCATTTCACGCGTGCGGGAAATTCGCGCACGCCCGCGAGCGCCGCGAGCTTGCCGAGCCGCGGGTCGGGCGCGGCGCCCGGCGTCGTCAGCATGCGGTGCATCGACGTGAAGAGTTCCGCCGCCTCGGCGCGCGTGCGGCCGCGCACGGCCTCGCTCATGAGCGAGGCGGAAGCCGTCGAGATCGCGCAGCCCGTGCCCTCGAAACGCAGTTCGCCGATGCGGTCATCCTGCAACTCAAGAAACACGCGTAACTGGTCGCCGCACAGGGGATTATTGCCCTCCGCTCGATGGGTGGCGCCGGGCAGGGGCCCGCGATTGCGCGGGCGGCGATTGTGATCGACGATCACGTCGCGGTAGAGGTCGGCGAGATCCATCAGCGCAGCATCCGGATTGCGTCCTGCACGGCGAGGGCGAGCGCGTCGACTTCGGCGGGCGTGTTGTAGAGCGCAAACGACGCGCGCGTCGTTGCCGGCACGCCGAAATGTTCCATCACCGGCATTGCGCAGTGATGCCCGGTGCGCACGGCGATGCCGTGCGAATCGAGGATCGTGCCGAGGTCGTGCGGATGCACCCCATCGACTGCGAAAGACACGAGGCTGGTCTTGTCGGGGGCCGTGCCGACGAGCCGCAGGCCCGGTATTCCGGACAGCGCCGCGGTCGCCCGCTCGAGCAGCGCGTGCTCGTGCCGACCGACCTCGTCGAGGCCCGCGGATTCGAGGTAGTCGATCGCCGCGGCGAGGCCGACTGCGCCGCCGACATTCGGCGTGCCCGCCTCGAAGCGGTGCGGCAGATGATTCCAGGTCGAGCCCTGGAACGACACGGTCAGGATCATGTCGCCGCCGCCCTGCCAGGGCGGCATCGCCGCGAGCACGGCCTCGCGCGCATAGAGCACGCCGATGCCGGTCGGCCCGTACATCTTGTGCGCGGAGAAGGCATAGAAGTCGCAGCCGAGCGCCTGCACGTCGACCGCGCGGTGCGGCACCGCCTGTGCGCCGTCGACGACCGTCGTGACGCCGCGCTCGCGTGCCGCGCCGAGGAACCCGGCGAGCGGCAGCACCGTACCGAGCGCGTTCGAGACGTGCGCGAGTGCGACGATGCGCGTGCGCGGTCCGAGCAACCGGCGGTAGGCATCGGCGTCGACCGCGCCATTGCCGTCGATCGGCACGGCGACCACGACCGCGCCCGTCTGCGCGGCGAGAATCTGCCAGGGAACGATGTTCGAGTGGTGCTCGAGCCAGGAGACGAGGATCTCGTCGCCCGGCTGCAGGCGCGACCGGCCGTACGACTGCGCGACCAGGTTGATCGCCTCGGTCGTGCCGCGCACGAAGACGATTTCCTCGGTCTTCGCCGCGCCGATGAAGCACCGCACGCGCTCGCGTGCGCCTTCGTAGAGCGCGGTCGCCTCCTGCGACAGCGTATGCACGCCGCGATGCACGTTCGCATGATGCGCGCGGGCATAGCCCGCGACCGCTTCGATCACGGGCGTCGGCTGCTGCGACGAGGCGGCGTTGTCGAGATAGACCAACGGTCGTCCGTTGACCCGGCGCGTAAGCACGGGAAAGTCGGCGCGCAGGCGAGCGACGTCATAGGCCGGGCGCCGGTCGGGCATGGCTGCCATCACGGTCGCACCCTTAGCAGCTCGTCATCCGGCAGGATGCCCGCGACCTGGGTCGCGGCGTAATCGCGGAATTCCGCGAGGGGAATGCCGGCCAGCACGTCCTGGCAGAACGCGAAGGTGAGCAGTCGCTTCGCCACCGCCTCGTCGAGGCCGCGCGACAGAAGATAGAAGAGCTGCGCCGCGTCGAGCGTGCCGGTCGTCGCGCCGTGGCGGCAGCGCACGTCATCGACGTGGATCTCGAGTTGCGGCCGCGCATTGAGCTCCGCGAGCGGGGAGAGCAGCAGGTTGCGGATGCTCTGGCTCGCATCGGCGCCGCGCGCGGCCGGGTGCACGACGATGCGGCCGTTCAGCGCACCGCGGCCGCGATCGGTGGCAATGCCGCGATAATTCTGGACGGTACGGGTGCGCGGAGCATGGTGACCGACCTCGGTGTACAGGTCGACCTGCCGTTCGCCGGCCGCCAGGAACAGCCCCGCGAGCTGACATTCGGCGGCTTCGCCCACGAGCGCCAGGCGCAGGTTCGAGCGCAGGACGCGCCCGCCGAGCGCGACCAGGTACTGGCGGTAGCGGCTGCCGGCGCCCTGGCGCGCAACCCAGGTCTCGATCCGCGCCGTTGCCGCGTTCTCGCGGTGCAGGCGCAGGTGTTCGACGTCGGCGGATGCCCCGATCGACATTTCGCCGGCGAGATTGCCGAAGACGGCTGCGCCGCCGAGCGACAGGAATTCCTCCACCAGCACGATCCGGGCGCCGGCGCCGATCTCGATAACGACGCGCGCGTGCTGGGCCGCCGGGCTTGCCGCCGTCGCGACGTGCAGGAGATGCAGCGGCCCCGCGGGCGCGCTACCGGCGTCCACGCGAATGACGACGCCGCCCTCCGAGAAAGCCTCGGCGAGGAGCGCGAAGCGGTCGTCGGCGTCCGCGGCCGGAATGCGCAGCGCCGCCAGGGCCGCGGCCGGGTCGCGGGCGAGCAGGGCGCCGAGATCGATCACTTGCCAGCCTGTCGCGGCCGGAGCCGACAGCGCCGCGTCGAACCGACCGTCGACGACCACGATCGGCAGCGCGCCCGCAATCGGAAGCCGCGCGCCGGCGAGCGCCTTGCCGTCAGGCGCTGCACCCGGCACGACGTCGAAGGCATATTCACCGATCCGCACGTGATCGAGGTATTTCCAGTTCTCGTCGCGACGCTCCGGCAGCCCGCGCGCGACCAGCGTATCGAGCGCACTGCGGCGGCGACCCGCCCAGTCCGCTCCGCCGGCGAGCCGGCCCGCGAGATCCGCGTGGCTGGCCGCGATGCGTTCGATGGCGGCGCCGTTCACGCCGCCACCGTTCCCGCTTGCAGCCAGTCGTAGCCGCGGCGTTCGAGTTCGAGCGCGAGCTCACGCCCTCCGCTCTTGACGATGCGTCCGCCCGCGAGCACGTGCACGCGGTCTGGTACCACGTAGTCGAGCAGCCGCTGGTAATGGGTGACGAGCACGATCG
>JANNKZ010000554.1:0-4713 GCA_031396515.1 Gammaproteobacteria bacterium | reverse complement strand
GCGGCGAGGCGCAGCGGATCCGCCTCGCGAGCCAGATAGGCTCCGGACTCGTCGGCGTGATGTACATCCTGGACGAGCCCTCGATCGGCCTGCACCAGCGCGACAACCAGCGCCTGCTCGACACGCTGCATCGCTTGCGCGACCTCGGCAATACGGTGATCGTGGTCGAACACGACGAGGAGGCGATCCGCCAGGCGGATCACGTCGTGGACCTCGGGCCGGGCGCCGGCGTGCACGGCGGCCAGATCGTTGCCCAGGGTACGCCCGCGGAAATCGAGGCGAGCCCGGCGTCGCTCACCGGGCAGTACCTCTCCGGCCGCAAGCGCATTGAGATTCCGGACAAGCGGCGCGCGCGAGATGCCAAGCAGATGCTGCGGTTGAAGCAGGCGAGCGGCAACAACCTGAAGGGCATCGACGTCGCGTTCCCCGTCGGCTTGCTTACCTGCGTGACCGGCGTGTCGGGCTCCGGCAAGTCCACGCTCGTGAACGACACGCTCTACCGGCTGGCCGCGCGCTCGCTCGACCTCGTTGCCGAACAGCCGGCCGCCTGCGCCGGTATCGACGGGCTCGGCGCGATCGACCGCGTGATCGACATCGACCAGAGCCCGATCGGTCGCACGCCGCGCTCGAACCCGGCGACTTACACCGGCCTCTTCACGCCGATCCGCGAGCTCTTCGCCGGCACGCCGGAAGCGCGCTCGCGTGGCTACCAGCCGGGGCGCTTCAGTTTCAACGTCAAGGGCGGGCGCTGCGCAGCCTGCGAAGGCGACGGCGTCATCAAGGTGGAGATGCACTTCCTGCCCGACGTGTACGTCGCTTGCGACGTCTGCAAGGGCCGGCGCTACAACCGCGAGACCCTCGACGTGCACTACAAGGGCAAGAACATCCATGAAGTGCTCGACATGACGGTCGAGGACGCGGCGGTGTTCTTCCAGGCCGTGCCGGTGATCTTCGTCAAGCTCCAGACCCTGCTCGACGTCGGGCTTTCCTATGTGCGGCTCGGGCAGAACGCGACCACGCTTTCCGGCGGCGAGGCCCAGCGCGTGAAACTCGCGAAGGAACTCTCGAAGCGCGCGACCGGACGCACTCTTTATATATTGGACGAGCCGACCACCGGCCTGCACTTCGAGGACGTCAAGCACCTGCTCGTCGTGCTGCATCGCCTGCGCGACGAGTGCAACACGGTGATCGTCATCGAGCACAACCTCGACGTCATCAAGACCGCGGACTGGGTGATTGACCTCGGTCCCGAGGGCGGTGACGGCGGCGGCGAGATCGTCGCCGAGGGCACGCCCGAGCAGCTCGCGCGCGCGAGCGGATCGTTCACCGGGCGGTACCTGAAGCGCGTGCTGGCACGCGGGAGGAAAGCGGCGTGAAGCGGCGGCTGGGTTTGGCTGCGGCGCTGGTGATTGCGCTATTCGCTGCCTGGCCCGCGTTCGCGGGCGAACTGACGGTCACCGGCGCCTGGGCGCGCACGACGCCGCCCGGCGCCAAGATGGGCGCGATCTATCTCGTCATCGACAACGGCAGCAAGAAGTCCGACCGCCTGCTGAAACTGCGGACGTCCGTTGCATCAAGTGCCGAAGTTCACCGCACGGAAGTGCTCGACGGCATCGCGCGCATGCGGGAAGTCGCGGTGCTTCACGTCGGCGCGGGCGAACGTGTCGAATTCATGCCCGGCGGGCATCACGTGATGCTGACGGGGCTCAATCAGGCGCTGGTCGAGGGGAAGTCGTTCGAGTTGGAGCTGGTTTTCGAGTTGGCTGGGCCGAGGAAGATCAAAGTTTCCGTCAAGAAAGCCAATGTCGGATTTATCGCGCCCCCGCCCCCACCGGCCCCGCGCTCGTGAAGCAATGCGCGATCTCGCCCTGGCCGCGGTTCTCGCGGAACTTGCCATTGGTGAATTCGCCGACCACGCGGCGCCAGAAGCGGATCGCATCGGCGTTTCGCGACTGCTCGGCGATGGTCCACTCGCCGGCGTAGCGCGCAAACAAGAGGATCGCCGCGCTGCGGCCGACGCCCTTGCGGCGGAACGGGCGGCGGATGAAAAACTCGCTCAGGCGATAGTGACGCCGCTTGTCTTCGGGCGCGGTGAGCGTGCGTTGCACGACGGCGAATCCGGTGGGCTCGTTCTCGCGCAGGATCACGAACGTCGTGTGGCGGTCGTCGTGGAACCAGCCCTGGATGATCTCGGTGACGCTCTGGCCGGTGATGGTGAGCGACGGAAACACACCGGTCGTGTCCGCGGTCAGGTCGGCGAGGTACTCACCATAGATCTCCTCGATCCAGTCGCGATCGGACCGGGCGTTCTTGGCTTCACGGATCGTGATCGGCATCGCGGGTCACCGGAAAGCGAACGGCCGGAGGAAGGTCGCGGTGTTCTCCGCGCCGTCCCCCGGCCGTTCTGACCAATGGCAGTCGTAGCTTACTGCGGAGGAGTCTGAGCTTCTTCGGCAGCCTCGGCCGCCACTTCGGCGGAGGCGGCAGCGGAATCAGCGGAAGCGTCAGCAGCAGCGGCATCAGCCGCGGCAGCATCGGCAGACGCATCGGCAGGCGGCGTCACTTCAGCAGCCGGAGGCGTCTCTTCGACGGCCGTAGCTTCTTCCTGCTTGGCACCGCAGGCACCCAACACGAGGGCAACCGCAATGGCGCCCCAGATCTTTGCATTCATCGTCAGTTACCCCAGTTCGTTCAGTGAGAATGGAAGGTGAATCCGCGACGCAAACACTATGTTTTTTCGCATCAGTGCTTCGGCGCGTCGCCGGATTTTACCGGTATTACTAGGGATAGCAAAGGTCGCAAATAAGCGACACTCCTGATCGCGCGCGCATGGCGTGGCGGCCGGCGACGCCAGCCGCTACGCTTCCGCAAGGCTCGGGCGCCGGAGGCGAAATGGCACAGTCGGACTTGGGATCGTTGTACCGCGACCACTTGCGACAGGTGATGGCCCGTGCCGATCTGGCACTCGCCGGAACGGGCTATGACGGCCTGATCGTGGGCTCCGGCAGCCTGCGTTATTTCTACCTCGACGACAGCACCTACCCATTCCGGACCAACCCCCGGTACCGGGCCTGGCTGCCGGATACGAGCCCGGACAGCTTCGTCGTCTACCGGCCCGGAAACTGCCCAAAACTCGTTTTTTATCAGCCGGATGACTACTGGTACCTGCCCCCTGCCGATCCGCAAGGCTATTGGGTGGATTCTTTCGATCTGGCGATCGTCCGCAACCCGGACGAACTCCGGCAGCACGTCGGCGGCAAAGCTCGCTGGGCGATCCTGGCGGAGCATGCGCCGGCGACGGATGGCCTCGGCGACTACGACCCGCCGGCGGTTGCCGCCCGGCTGGACTTCGCGCGTGCGGTCAAGACGCCCTATGAAATCGCCTGCATGGCGCTTGCGACCGCCGCCGGCGTCCGCGCCCACCAGGCGGCGGAAGCCGGGTTCCGGTCCGGCGCCTCGGAGTACGAGATCCACCTCGCCTACTGCCGGGCGGCCGGCGCGCGCGAGGAGGAACTCCCTTACAACAACATCATCGCCTTCGACACGCATGCCGCCGTGCTGCATTACCAGGTGCTGGATCGCAGCCGGCCGCCAGGCGTGAAGTCCTTCCTGATCGACGCGGGCGCGCAGCATGCGGGCTATGCCTGCGACATCACGCGCACCTATGCCGCGACGAAAGGCGAATTCCAGGCGCTGATCGACGCGGTCGACGCCGCACAACTGAAGCTCGCCGAACTCGTTCGGCCGGGCACCGACTACCGCGACATCCAGCTTGCGGCGCATCGCGCGATCGGCTCGATCCTGGTCGATCACAAACTCGTGTCGGGTTCGGCGGAAGCCGCGGTCGAGAGCGGCGTGACCGCCGTGTTCTTCCCGCACGGCATCGGCCACCTGCTCGGGATCATGGTTCACGACGCCGGCGGCTTCATGGCAAGCGCCGAAGGCGGCACGCTCGCAAAGCCGGACGGCCATCCGTACCTGCGGCTCACGCGGCCGCTCGAGGCGGGCTTCGTCGTGACGATCGAGCCGGGAATCTATTTCATCGATTCGCTGCTCGCGCAGGCGAAAGGCGGTGCGCGCGGGCGCGCCATCGACGGGAAGAAGGTGGACGCGCTCCGCCCCTATGGCGGCGTGCGCATCGAGGACAACGTGGTCGCGCAGCCAGCTGGCGCGCCGCGAAACCTCACGCGTGAGGGATTCGCGGCGGCCTGAATCCGGCGCTCAGCGCTGCTGCTGCCGCAGGGGTTAGCGCTGCCGTAGCAGGTCGCGGATTTCCGTCAGCAGTACCTGTTCGGGTGGTGTCGTCGCGACCGCAGGCTGCTCCGGCGGCCGCTTCATCTTGTTGATGACTTTGAGCGCCAGGAAGATCGCGAGCGCGATGATCACAAAGTCGAGCAGCGCCTGCAGGAACAATCCGTAGGTGACGGCGACCGGCTCGCCGGTTGCCGCATTGGTGCCGAGCACGACGCTGAGGTCCGAGAAATTGACTCCGCCGATGGCCCAGCCGAGCGGCGGCATGACGATGGAGTTGACGAGCGCCGACACGATCTTGCCGAATGCGGCGCCTATGATGATGCCGACGGCCATGTCGACGACATTGCCCTTCATCGCGAATTCCTTGAATTCCTGCACGAAGCTCATGCCCTTCTCCTTCTAGATGGTGCCGGGTCGCGGATTCGCGGATTTGCTTGTTTGTCGGCAAATCCGCGAATC
>JANNKZ010000545.1:0-3275 GCA_031396515.1 Gammaproteobacteria bacterium | reverse complement strand
GCCGCCACCGTCACGCGTGGTTCCTCAGCATCAGCTCCTTGGGGTCCGCGTCGAGGTAGGTCTGCCCGGCCAGGTAGGTCACGCCGTGGCGGCGCACCTGCGAGCGGAAGAGCGTGAGCGGCACCACCAGCGGCACGTGGCGCGCCCGAGCATCCGTTCCCGGCGGGCCTCGACGACTGCGTGCACGCTTATCGCTGGCTCCGTAACAACGGGCCGAATGGTGCCGCACCCGCGCACTCGATCTTCATCGCCGGCGATTCCGCCGGCGGCAACCTCGCGGTTGTGACGGCGATGCGCGCGCGGGACGAAGGGCTGCCGCAACCCGCGGGACTTGTCCTGATGTCGCCGGTGCTCGACCTGACATTCGGCGGCGCATCGATCGACCGCAACGACGGCTTCGACCCGATGTTCCGCGCGACGAGCGTGCGCTCGCTCTCGCAGTGGTACGGAATGGGGATGGATCCGCGCGACCCGCGGTTGTCGCCGCTCTTCGGCCGGCTGACTGGCTTGCCGCCGTCGCTCGTCGTCGTCGGGAGTTCCGAGCTCCTGCTCGACGACTCGCTGAGGTTCGCGGCCAAGGTGCCCGGTGCGCGGCTCAGTGTCTGGCACGACATGCCGCACGTGTTTCCCGCGATGCGGGGTCTGCTGGCGGGAGACCGGGCGATCGCGGAGATGGGCGACTTCATCCGGGAACGGACGGCCGCCGCGACGGCGGGCGCCGGTTGACCGGCGCCCGCGCGTTTCTTACCAGCGGCCCGCGGGACGATCCTGCGGGTCGTGCTTCTGCCGATAGATGCGGGCGCTCATGCGATCCGCATGCTGGTTGAGGCGATAGCGTTCCGCACGCGTGACGACGCCATCCGACTTCGCGGCGCGCTCGTGACGGTGCAGGCCCACTTCGCCTCGCACCAGGCGCCGCGCTTCCGGCCGCGTCAGTTCGCCGTTCTGCACGCCCTGCGCGATGCGCTGGCGCTGGTTTCGCTCCCGCGCGTCGAGGCCGGGTGTGCCCGCGAGGGCTGGGAGCGAGATCGCCGTCAGGACGGCTGCGATGGCGAGATTCCTGAACATGTTGAGTCTCCAGTTCGAATCGCTCACGATTTGTGGCGTTCTGGGACTACAACGGCTATCCGTCCTTCCAGTTGACGAGGTCCGCATGCATCCGCTCACGCGGCACATCACCGATGTCCCGGATTTCCCGAAACCGGGCATCCTGTTTCGTGACATAACGCCGCTCCTGCGCTCGCATTTCGGCGAGACCGTGGCCGCGCTCGCGGCGCTCTGGACGCCGGCGGAATGGGCGAGCGTCGATGCCATCGCCGGCGTCGAGTCGCGTGGCTTCATCCTGGCAGCGGCGCTCGCCGCGCGGCGCGGCAAGGGTTTCGTGCCGATTCGCAAGAAAGGCAAGCTGCCGCCGCCGGTAGTCGACCGGCCGTACGAGCTCGAGTACGGCGCGGGCGTGCTCGAAATGCAACGCGGCGAGGGCCGGCTCCTGCTCGTGGACGACGTGCTCGCGACCGGCGGCACGTTCACGGCGGCGGCCGAGCTCGCGCTCGACGCGGGATTCCAGGTGGCGCAGGTCGGCGTGCTGATCGACCTCGGCATCGTCCCGCAATTCAAGTTCCGCGGGATGGCGCTGCGAACCGTCGTCCGTTATGGCGGTTGAGTTGCTGCCAGCCGCGAACCGCGCTTGACGGCCATGTAGCCGCGCACGATTTCGAGCGCGGTCTTGTCGCAGGGCGGAAGCTCCGCGTCGCTCGCACCGAGTGGCGTCGTGCGCTCGCCCCAGCGCACGATGTGCGCGGACCAGGACAAGCCTGCGCCGAAACCGGTCAGCAGCAGGTTGCTGCCGGGCTTGACCCGCCCCTCGTCGAGCGCTTCGACGAGCGCGACTGGCACGGTCGCCGAGGACATGTTGCCGTAACGCTGGATGTTCACGAAGCAGCGTTCCATCGGAATGCCTGCGCGCTTCACGACCGCCTCGATGATCCGCAGGTTTGCCTGGTGCGGAACGACGAGCTGCACGTCGGCGGCGGCAAGGCCCGTCGTCTTCAGCACGGTCTCGCAGGCCTGGCTCATGCCGACCACGGCGCGCTTGAAGATTTCCTGTCCGTCGAATACCCAGTCGGTGTCGCCGAGCACCCATCCCTGATTCGCGTAGGCCGTGCCCATGCCATGCACCTGGAGGATGCCGCGCGCATCGCCGTAGCATCCGAGCCGGTCGGCGAGCACGCCTTCGTCTTTCGCGGTGGCCTGCAGCACGACGGCAGCGCAGCCGTCGCCGAAGAGCACGCAGACGTTCCGGTTGGTCCAGTCCATGAGCGGCGTGATCAGCTCGCCGCCAATGACGAGCGCGCACTTCACGGTGCCGGCCTTGATCCTCGCGGAGGCGGTCGTCACGCCGTATAGGAAGCTGGTGCAGGCGGTGTTGACGTCCATCGCGCCGGCGCCGGTCGCGCCGAGCCGTTTCTGCAGGCCCGAGGCCATGTTCGGGACCTGCTCGTCCATGCTGCAGGTGCCGAAGACGTTCAGGTCGAGGTCGCGGGCTTCGAGACCCGCCGCCGCGAGCGCCCGCCGGGCCGCCACGTAGGCCAGCTCGCCCAGGTTCACGTGCGACACGCGCCGTTCGTGGATGCCGGTGCGGGACCGGATCCACTCGTCGTCGGTGTCGAGAAACGTCGCCATGTCGGCGTTCGTCAGGACGGCCGGCGGCATGCACTTGCCCCAGCCCGTGATCGTCGCAAACTGCACGAATGGCCCTCGCCGCTGAACGACCCCGATTGTACATTCCAACCCTCGGGGCAGCGGGCGCGTCCAAGACCATGACCGGAATGAATGGAAGACCCCAGGGGGCGGAGTGACGGATCTGGCGAGGCAGACCGGAGACGACGAGGGCGACCGGATCGCGCGAGCGCGGCAGGGCGACGTGGCGGCCTTCGAGGGCCTCTACCGCGAGCATGTCGGGCGCGTTTACGGCCTCTGCCTGCGCATGACCGGTGAGCCGCATGCCGCCGAGGACCTGACGCAGGACACCTTCGTCAATGCCTGGCGGAGCCTCCCCGGATACGAAGGACGCAGCAGCCTTTCGACCTGGCTGCACCGGATTGCAGTCAACGTGGTGCTCGCCAAACGGCGGAGCCCCATCGGAAGGAATGAAGTGAGCCTGACGGACGACAGTGGAGAGCAGATGGAATTCGCGGCCGAACCAGGCATGGACGAGGCGACGCCGATCGACGTCGAGCGCGCGATCGAGGCGCTGCCGGCCGGCGCGCGCGACA
>JANNKZ010000532.1:0-3384 GCA_031396515.1 Gammaproteobacteria bacterium | reverse complement strand
GCCAACCCGGATTTCCGCGTCGATGTCGTACTCCGCGAGTTCCGCGATCGCCGCCTCGAGAGTCGCCTTCTTCTGACGCCGACGCTTCTGGTCCGGAGCGAGATAACGATCCACCTCGATCTGGTCAGCGGCGAGGCGGACCAGGCGAGCCGACGGCACGAGCCGGCCGTTGAAGTTCGTGTCATCGAGCCGCCCCTCGATCGGGTCCATGTGCAGCACGCCGTCCTTCATGCGACCTTCGACGGAAATCTGGAAGCTGCCGAACGCGTTCTCGTCCGCCGTGCGCGGCAGCGGCACTCCGAAGGCGACCGCGGGGGCGCGGGGCGCAAAGGTCCCGGTCCGGAAGGTGATCAGGGTCGCCTCGGGTTTCGCGATGTCGAGGCTGCCGGCAAACTCGCCGGGGATTCCCGCGAGGTTGAGCTTTGCGCTCTCCACTGCCGCGACGCTGCTCGCGCTGTCGAAGGTCAGCGCCTTCACCTCGCCTTTCAGCTCGACGCCGGCGAGCGGCAGCGGTTCGCCGCCCACCCAGCCACGGAGATTGGGCGCGGAAACCGCGAACCGGCCCGCGCCGGTGTCGGCGAGCCCGCGTCCGTCGAAGGCGAGCAGGAAAGTGTTCTTGCCCGATTCGCCGCCAAGGCGAAGTTCGACCGGAAAGTCCGCGGCCGGCGACACATCACTCGCGACAATGCTGATTGCGCTCAGCCGGAAACGGGTCTCGGTCTCGGCGTCGTCGTACTCGAGCACGCTCTCATGCACCTCGAGCCGGCCGACCGCCCAGGCGGGCGCAGGCAGCTCGTCCTCGGATGCCGTCAGGTGATCGATCATCGCGGACCAGTTGTCGCTGCCATCCGGCTTGACGGCCGGCCGCAGCACGGCTTTCTCGATCGTGATCGCGTGCGCGACCGGATCGCCGAAGAGGCTCGACCAGGGCGCGGTCATGCGGGCACTCCCCACCTCGATCAGCGGCTCGTCGCCGAAGCCCGGCGGCTGAGCGATCGCCAGTCCGTGCAGCTCGATCGACGGGCCGCGCAGGAATCCGACGGTGACCGAATCAACCGTGGCCGGCAGGCCGGTCGCCTCGGTCGCCCATTCCGCGATGAGGTTGCGCGCGAACGCCATGCGTCCCGCGATCCACAGAAACGCCGCGATCGCCAGCACGACGAGCGCGACGGCGATCAGTGCGATCTTGAAGGGTTTTTTGAGCAACTGAACCCGGGGGCCCGTGGGGACCCCCGGATTCTATCAACGGTTGCAGATGTTGATGTCGCCGCTCAGCGATTCGATCGTCACCCGGGCCCCGCCCTTGCCCTCGGTGAACTCGAGCTCGCTGCCGGGACCGTACTTGCTCTTGTCGCGGGGTTCGGGTCCGAAGCAGGCATCGATGTCGCCGCTGAAGGACTCGAGGTCGAACTCGGCATTGACCGGCGGCTTGATCGTCAGCGTCAGCGAGCCGCTGACCGACTCCATTTCCACGCGCGCCGCGGCGCCCAGGTCCGCCTTGATGTCGGCGTCCCCGGACACCGTCTCGACGTGCAGCTTCTCGAACGCGGCGACGCTCGCGTCGATGGTGCCGCTGACCGTCTGTCCCTCGTAGCTGCCGCGGATGCCGCTCACGATCGTCGTGCCGCTGATGTTCTCGGTCGTGAGCGCCGCCTTGCCGCCACTGCCGGAGACGGTGATCTCGCCGGACACGGTATGGAGCGACACCGTCTGGTCGTAGGCCTTCGTCTCCACGTCGCCGCTGACGGATTCGAGGCGCTGTTCGCCGCGCACGCCGTCCACGACGATCTCCGCGCTCACGGTGTCGACGACCAGACGCGCCCCCTTCGGCACTTTGAGCGTCAGGGTCGCCTCCTCGTTGTCGCGATAGCGGTGGTTGTCGGGACGATCCACCTTGATGCGGACCTGCCGCTCGGTCGCCTCAAACTCCAGGCGGTCCTTGTCGCTTTCGAGGACCGCGTGCAGCTCGACTTCACTCTTGTCCCAGGCGGTCACGCTGACGCTGCCCTGGACGTTCGAGACGTCGATGGTCGCGTCGGGCGCGATCGTGGCGCGCTTGTTGTGGGTCTGCTCCGCGGCTGCGGCCTGCGACAGGACCGCAAGCACGGCGGCGGACAGAAGCGCAATACGAATGCTCATCTCAGGTACTCCTCGTGGTGTCGCCACCGGCCGTGACGACCTTTGAATACAGTTGCAATTCCTGCTTGTAGGTATCGAGCAGGAGCTGGTTCAGGAGCCCGCTCGCCGGGTCCTGCGCGAGCGCGGCGTCGATCTCATTCGCGGCCTGCTGGATGACCGCGATGTTGCGCAGGACCGTGTCGCGCGTCTGCGGCGACAATTCGTCGATGCGCCGGCGGAACTGCACCAGCAGCTCGTCGCGGGCCGCGAGGTCCGAAGGGCGGAGCGCCGAATTCGTCCCGTAATTGACCGGCACGATCGCGGGATCCACGGGCAGCGTCTCTGCGACCTGCACCGGCGCCGCGGGTTCGCGCACGAGTCCCCAGGTCAGGAGCGCCGACACCGCGGCGACCAGCAGGCCGGCGGCGAGCGCCATCGGCCAGCCGAAGCTCCGCACGCGCTGCGGCGACTCGCCGAGGCGCGCCGCGATGCCGGGCCAAAGGTCGCGCGCCGGCGCGATTTCCTTCGGCAGTTCCGCGGCCTTCGCCAGGAGCGGGTCCTGCTCGCGGCCGCGCGGGTCGAAACGTAGGGTCGTCATGTCGATGCCTCCATCTGCATGCGCGAGCGCATCAGGTGTCGCGCGCGGTGCAGCTGCGCCTTGCAGGTGCCGACGGCGAGCCCGAGCATCGCCGCCGCCTCTTCGTGGCTGTAGCCGTAAATGCCGTGCAGCACGACGATGTCGCGCGCGCCGGCCGGCAGCGCCTCGATCGCGCGCTCGACGTCGATCGGCGTCGCCTCGTCCATGCCTGATTCGGCCGCGAATTCCATCTGCTCTCCACTGTCGTCCGTCAGGCTCACTTCATTCCTTCCGATGGGGCTCCGCCGTTTGGCGAGCACCACGTTGACTGCGATCCGGTGCAGCCAGGTCGAAAGGCTGCTGCGCCCTTCGTATCCGGGGAGGCTCCGCCAGGCATTGACGAAGGTGTCCTGCGTCAGGTCCTCGGCGGCATGCGGCTCGCCGGTCATGCGCAGGCAGAGGCCGTAAACGCGCCCGACATGTTCGCGGTAGAGGCCCTCGAAGGCCGCCACGTCGCCCTGCCGCGCTCGCGCGATCCGGTCGCCCTCGTCGTCTCCGGTCCGCCTCGCAAGATCCGTCACTCCGCCCCCTGGGGTCTTCCATTCATTCCGGTCATGGTCTTGGACGCGCCCGCTGCCCCGAGGGTTGGAATGTACAATCGGGGTCGTTCAGCGGCGAGGGCCATTCGT
>JANNKZ010000496.1:0-12990 GCA_031396515.1 Gammaproteobacteria bacterium | reverse complement strand
TTCCATGTGCACCGGCGGCGGCGCCTGGGACAACGCGAAGAAGTACATCGAGGAAGGCAATTTCGGCGGCAAGGGTTCGGACGCGCACAAGGCGGCCGTGACGGGCGACACGGTCGGCGATCCCTACAAGGACACCGCGGGTCCGGCGATCAACCCGTTGATCAAGATCATCAACATCGTCGCGCTGCTGCTGGTGCCGCTGCTCTAGGGACCGTCCCCGAAGGGGACCGTCCCTTCCTCCGTCGTTTGACCGACAGCCAGGCCGCCGCAAGCGGGCCTTGCAGTCTGCACGTTGCGGCGCAATTTCGGCATGTCCATCCAGCGCAGGGACGCGAGACCATGGCCGGCAAGCGGCGCCGCTTTTGCTGGAGGTGCGGAGTGCGGCGGATGGCCGAGAGCGCGGCGCTCTTGGCGGAGGTATGAAGCGCCGCCGGATTCCTGCGGCGACCCCGTCTCAGCGCAACTATCTGCTCATACTATATTTTTATGATCAGGTCGGGCCCAAAGGTGCCGGTCGCCGCCGGTTTTTGATCCGGCAGCCTGAGCTCGCCCACGAGGAAGCGCCCGGTCGCCGTGAAGCGGGTGCCCAGCGGCAGCGTATCCGACATCTTGCGCCGGCGCAGCATGTGCTCGGAGTATTCGAGTTCGTGCAGCAACGCCGGCTTCGAGTAGTAGTAGCCTTGGCCAGCGACGCAGCCGAGCTCGATCAGTTCGCGCTTCTGGTGTTCCAGTTCGATGCCCTCGGCGACGACCTCGAGGCCCAGCGTATCGCCCAGAGTGATGATCGCTCGCGCGAGCGCCGCGCCATCCTCGAGTCCGCCCAGGCGCTGTACGAAGGAGCGGTCGATTTTCAGGATGTCGATCGGAAACCGGTGCAGGTAGGACAGCGACGAATAGCCGGTGCCGAAGTCGTCGATGGCGATCCGCACGCCCAGCTTCTTGATGCGGGTCAGCTTGGCGAGCGTGTCGTCGGTGTTGTGCATCAGGACGCTTTCGGTCATCTCGATGACCAGGCAGCCCGGATCTAGCTGCGACTGCTGCAGCGCCCAGGTCACGTCGGCGATGAGGTCCGACTGAGCGAGCTGGCCGGCGGAGACATTGACCGCGACGCGTACGTGGCGCCCCTGGGGCAGCTTGTCCTGCCAGGCCCGCACTTCCTTACAGGCCTGGCACAGCACCCAGCGGCCCAGCGCAATCAGCTGTCCGGAGTCCTCGGCCACGCCGATGAACTCGGCCGGGGCGACGAGTCCGCGCTTCGGGTGCCGCCAGCGCACCAGCGCTTCCACGCCCAGCATGTATCCGGAGCGCAGCTCGACGATCGGCTGGTAGTGGATCTGGAACTGGTTCTCGGTCAGCGCCCGCGACAACTCCGCCTCGATTTCGAGGCGCTGGTGCGCGGCGTGCTGCATCGCGGACTCGAAGATCACGTAGCGGCCCTTGCCCTGCGACTTGGCTGCATACATTGCAACGTCGGCGTTGCGCAGCAGTTCCTCAACGCCGTCGTTCGCCGTCGCGAACGCGACTCCGATGCTCGCCGCGACACGCAGGTTGCTGCCGAGGAAAGCAAAAGGTTCCTGCAGCGCCTCGACGATGCGCTCGGCAACTTCGACGACCACCTCGCGGCCCGCCAGGTTCTCGAGCAGCACGGCAAATTCGTCGCCGCCGAGACGGGCGACGGTATCGCCGTTGCGCGTGCACTTGACCAGCCGCTGGGCGCTCGTGCGCAGCACCCGGTCGCCCTGGCCATGGCCGAGGCTGTCGTTGATCTTCTTGAAGTTGTCGAGATCGATGAACAGCACCGCCACGCCGCGGCCACTGCGCTTGCCGACCGCAAGCGCGTGCTCGACACGATCGCGGAACAGCGCGCGGTTGGCGAGCAGCGTCAGCGGATCGTGGAACGCGATACGTCGCAGTTGCTCCTCGAGTCCCTTGCGGTCGGTCGTGTCGCGCAGGTTCAGCACGCGGCCGCCGACGGTCGGTTCATTCTCCAGGTTGGTGCCGTGGATCTCGATAATCCGTTGCTTGTCGGGACCGCGCGGGATGCGCGCCTCGACCGTCGCCGCTGCACCGGCCTGTGCGAGATCGCGGGCGATGAATTCACGCAGGCGCGCGCGGTCCTCGACGGCAACCAGGTCCGTGATCGGCCGGCCGATCAAAGCCTCGGCAGGCTGGCCGAAAACGCGCTCAGCGGACGCTGTCAAATAGCTCATTGCGCCATCCGCGCCGACAATCGCGATGACGTCCGCGGAGTACTTGATCAGCGCCGAGAATCGGGCTTCCGCCGTGTGCCTCGCGAGGTTGGCCCGGGCCGTCGCGGCCAGGCTGGTCGTGAAAGCCTGGCGCGCGAACAGCAGCGGCACCGAGATAGCGACGATACCGGCGAGCAAGCCGCCCGGTTCAACTAGATTTCCGATATTCAGTGCCAGCAGCGCGAGGACGGCCAGCACGGGGCCGGAATAAGGCATGAAATGCGCCAGCGGCGAGCCGCGCTCCGCGGCGTCGGCCGGCGCCAGAGAGCGTTCCGTGCGGACGAAGTCGAAGTGCGCGGCGATCGCAAATCCCGCGCAGACCGGCGCGAACATGAAGGCAGTGACCAATGACAGGCCGCCATCCGTTGGCGCAGCAGCGTCCAGCAGGCGGCTGCCGGTCAGCGCGATCATCGATAGAGCGAAAGCCGCGAGCCCCGTCCACCCCTGCCAGTCGGATGGCCGCAGCAGCAGGATCGCCGCCAGCACGAAGATCGCGCAGTCGAGCGCCGCGATGAAAAATGGCTGCACCAGCGACGTGACCGACAAGCTCGTTTCGAGCGGTATGTCGGTCAGCACAGCGAGCCACAGGAACGCCCCGAAACACAGGCCGGCGATCAGCGCGTCCAGCCGGAATTGCAGGCCAAGCGCCGTTTGTCGTGTCGAGCGCAGGAACGCGAGCGTCGCGCCCGCCGCAAAGGCCAAGAAGACGAGTTGCAGCAGATCGGCGCCCGCGCGCCACATGGCCGAGTCGAATGCCCGCGCCGCCCCCACCGCCAGCATCGCGCAGAGATTCGCTACCAGCGCGAACGCGAGCCAGCGCCAGCCGCGACGTCGATCCGCGGTCAGCTCACGCAGACTGCCGGCCCGCCAGATCACGACGGACGCCGCCAGCGCGACGACGATTTGCAATGCCAGCGCCTGCGGCCAAGCGGTGAACGACAATACGACGGATCCCAGGAACGGCGCGAGGCCGGCAAGGCCCGCGCAGAGCAGCACGAGCCAGGACGCCGGGTTGTCGAACCATGGCGTCAGGGCTTGGTGCAGGCTGCTCCCGCGTTCCTGGTCTGGTTCCAACTCCATCGAAGCGACTCCCCGACGAACCACGCCAATGGTGACTTAATGTGGCCGCTGCCGAACGCCAATCCAGTCACATATCCGACCCCCGGGGATGGTGGGAAGCCAGAGGCTGCTCGACGATGCCGCCGTCCGGCTCCACGGCGGCCGCGCCTGGACCGCCGAGTCCGGGCGCTGGGTGAGTACTGGTTCGCTGCCGCGCACCTGCAACAGCCGGCTGAGAACGCATCGCCGCGCGCGGCGCGCGCACTGCGGGACAGCGCTTACAATCCACTGTCTGCTTTGGGTGGAAATGGGACACAGTCGCGACTTATGGAGGGGCGGTGGCACGGGTTTTTCTAAGCTACTCGCATCAGGACGATTCGGTCGCCAAGGGACTGGCGGAGGCGATGGGCACGGCGGGCCACCAGATATGGTCTGACCGGCAGATTCACGCCGGATCCCGTTTCGCCAATGAGATCGATCGGGCGCTGAAGGATGCCGAGGCGGTGGTCGTCCTCTGGTCGGATGCCTCCGTCCAGTCGGCCTGGGTTCAGGATGAAGCCGCCGAGGGACGCGACAGCGGCCGCCTCATTCCTGTGACCGTGAGCGGCTGCAAAGCGCCGCTCGGTTTCCGGCAGTACCAGGCAATCGATCTGGGAACCTGGAACGGTTGCGGGCAATTTCCTCGATTGCAGGAGTTGCTTCACGCGATCGCCGAGACAGCGGGCTGTGAACAATCAGCGCAAAGCGAGCTGAAGGCGAAAACAGGCGCATCCGGACATGTCCGTGCCGGGCCGTGCGTTTGCGTCCTGCCATTCGTCAACATGAGCGGGGACCCGGAGCAGGAATATTTCAGCGACGGGATCACCGAGGACATTACTACCGATCTGTCGAAGGTCTCCGCGCTGTCCGTCATTTCTCGAAACACCGCATTCACATTCAAAGGGAGGGCGACGGACGCGAAGGAGGTAGCGCGCACGGTCGATGCCACGCACGTGCTGGAAGGCAGCGTGAGAAAAGCCGGGAGCCGGATCCGCATCACGGCCCAGCTTATCGATGGCAATGCCGGCGATCATGTCTGGGCGGAACGATATGACCGCGAACTAACCGACATCTTCGATATCCAGGACGAAATATCGAAATCCATCGTCGGCGCTCTCAAGCTGAAGCTTCTTCCTGAGGAAAGCAGTGCCATCGCAGATCGCGGCACGTCAAGCGTCGATGCCTACAATCTATACCTGATGGCAAGGCAGCGCTGGATCGGCGGCACTTTCTCTCAGACCCGCAGCGAGGCGATAGTCCGGATCTGCGCACAGGCCACCTTGCTCGACTCGAATTACGCCCAGGCATGGGCGCTGATGGCGCTTGCTCAATCGGAGCTGCGATTCTGGCACGGGAAGGATCCGGATGCGCTTACCCCCGCTGAGCGCGCACTGTCGATCAATCCGCGTCTGCCCGAGCCCCACTGCGTCAGGGCGCACTACCTGGAGGAGGCGGGCCGGTCGGCCGAGGCGACTCTCGAGATCGAGACCGCCCTCAGTCTCGACCCTGACTCATGGGAGGCGAACCGGGAGGCGGCAAGACTGATGTTCAGGCAAGGACGCGTGCCGGAAGCCATTCCGTTCTACGAGAAGGCTGCGGCGCTGATGAGCACGGATCACAACAGTCCGTCGGTTCTGACCTGCTGTTATCGGTCGACCGGCCAGAAGGCCGCGATGGAAGCGGCAGCGCGGATCACCTTGGAGCGCGCGGAAAGTGCATTGGTAAAAGACCCGGCCAACAGCCATGCGCTTGCCGCAGGAGTCGGCGCACTGGCCGTATTCGGAGAAGTCGAGCGGGCAAAGGAATGGATTCAACGCGGGCTACTCCTCGATCCCGACAATCTGTCGATGCGCTATAACCTCGCTTGCACGCTGAGCGCAGAGCTCAATGACCCCGAAGGTGCGCTGGATGTGCTCGATCCCTTCTTCGATCGGGTCACCAGCGCCGCGCATATCAAACATCTCGAAGCCGATCCCGATTTCGAACCGATTCGCGATCTTCCGCGATTTCGTCAACAGCTGGCGAAGGCGAAAGAGCGGCTAGGCCTCGAGTAGCTCTGATCTTGCGACGGCCGCCGCGGGGCGGCCGCAAAAGAAAAGGCGCCTTGCGGCGCCTTTTCCATTGACTGCGCGATCGACCTCTACTTCCCGTCGCGATCGGAATCGCCGGGAACAGCGCGTTCGATCGTATCGCTCACACGCTGCCAGGAATCGCGACTGGCATCTCTCGCCCTGTCCCACGACAGATTCGAGCGACCCTTCGCCTGTTCCCAACCGCGCTGCAGGTCCGGTTCGGCCTGTTCGAACGTGCGGCCCTTCGACCGGCTGTACGAATCGACGCCGTAACGGTACGCCGGGCCGTAGTCGTCGAAGCTCGATCCCTTCTGCACGTACGGCCGACTGGTGTAATTCTCGCGCCAGTGGCTTTCTTCGGCCGTCGGGTCAACCGCTTCGGCAACGCCCTTGCCGACCAGTCCGCCCGCCACGGCACCGACGACGGCGCCGATCGCCGTGCCGATGGGACCGATTGCGGATCCGGCCAATGCCCCAGCTCCAATGCCCCCGGCGATTCCGCCAGCGGCAGCGCCGATTCCCGTGCCGATCGGATGCGATCCCGGAGTTCCCGTGATCGGGTCCCTGTTGGCGTCCCTTTCGCGATCAACGTCCATGTTTTGGTTTGTCATCGTCATGTCTCCAGTGAGGTTGGTCTCGGAACATCCCGCGCCTTCGGGGCAGCGCGACCTGACCAGTATCCCAAGGAGATTCGATCGACTCTGTACGACGGCGGCTCAACCGGGTGTCAGCCGCCTTCCTAGCGGTAACCCCGCGCCTGCAGCGAGAACAGGTGCGCGTAAAGCCCGTTTCCGCGCATGAGCTCCTCATGACTGCCACGCTCGATGATGCGACCGCCCTGCAGCACGACGATCTGGTCCGCCATGCGTACCGTGGAAAACCGATGCGATATCAGGATCGCGATCCGGCCCGCCGTCAGCGCGCGAAAATGTTCGTAAACGGTCGCTTCGGCGCCCGCATCCATGGCGGCGGTCGGCTCATCCAGCACCAGGATGTCCGCCTCCGACCGCATGAACGCGCGCGACAGTGCGATCTTCTGCCACTGGCCACCGGAGAGTTCGCGCCCGTCGTTGAACCACTTGCCGAGCGGCGTTCGATAGCCGAGCGGCAGCTCCGCAACCGTCGGCGCGGCCATGCCCTTGTCGGCCGCCTCGCGCCAGCGCGCTTCGTCCTCGAAGTAGCGAACGTCGCCGGCGCCGATGTTCTCTCCCAGCATCAGCTGGTAGCGCGTGAAGTCCTGGAAGATGACGCCGATGCGCTGTCGCAGCGCCGGCTCGTCCCATTCGCGCAGGTCCTGCCCGTCGAGCAGGATGCGGCCGCTGGACGGCAGGTAGAGTTTCGTCAAGAGCTTGATCAAGGTCGTCTTGCCCGAACCGTTTTCGCCGACCAGCGCGAGTGACTCGCCCGGCCTGATGTGCAAGTTCACGTCGATGAGCGCGGGCTGTTCCGCGCCCGGGTACGAGAAGCTGACATTCTCGAAACGAATGCCGTCCTGCGGCCGCGGACCCCGCACGACCGTTCCTTTCACGCCGTCCACCGGCGTTTCCAGGTATTCGTACAAGGTCGCGAGGTAAAGATTGTCCTCGTACATGCCGCCGATCGCTGCGAGGCTCGCTGACACCGCCGCCTGCCCCTGACGGAAGAGCATGACGTACATCGTCATCTGGCCGAGCGTGATCCGCGCGGCAATGGTCGCGAGCGCCACCCAGGCGTAGGCGCCGTACAGTGTGGCGGTCGCGATGAGTCCGAGCAGGAAACCCCAGGTGTCGCGCTGCACCGTGAGATCACGATCCTCGCGGTAAAGCTTGCGGAAGATGCTGCGGTACCGCTCCAGCAGCAGCGGCCCGAGACCAAACAGCTTGACCTCCTTCGCATGGTCTTCCCGCGCCAGCACTGTCTCGAGGTAAAGCTGCATGCGCGTCTCGGGAGAGCGCCAGAGGAACAGCCGGAACGCGGTACCGGAGAATTTCGCCTCCGCCAGGAACGCGGGCAGGCCGGCGAACACCAGGATCACGACCGCCCAGGGCGAGAACTGAGCGAGCAACGTGCCATAGCTCACGAGGGAGATACCGTTCTGCACCAGGCCGAAAGTCCGCATGACCAGTGACAACGGCCGGCTCGAAGCCTCGCGCCGCGCGCGGGTGAGCTTGTCGTAAAACTCGGAATCCTCGAAGTGGGACAGCTCGAGCGTCAGCGCCTTTTCGAGGATCATCGAGTTCACGCGCTGGCCGAGCTGGGCACGCAGCAGCGACTGGCACAGCGAGATGCCGCGCTGCATCCCGGCAATGGCGGCGACGAGCAGGCCCTCGACGGTCACCAGCAGCAGGACGCGAGTCGTCAATTCCGCCCGTTCGGGGCCCGCCTGGATTGTCGCGACCACCGCATCGACGATCAGCGCGCCCACGTACGCGACGGCTGCCGGCAGCGTCCCGGCGAGCACTGTCAGGATTCCGAGCGAGATGCTCAGCCGGGGGCTGGTGGACCAGACCAGTTCCAGCGCTCGCCGGCTGTAACCGAAGACGCCGAAAAATCCGCGCGCGAGCTTCGGCGCTGCAGGAGGCGACGCGTGACGTCGGGGTTTCGTTGCCATGCGCCTGCAGGCTAGCAAGTTTTCTGCGTGGCTGGTGCCGCTGCAGTGGAAGGACTACGCTTGGGTTGCACTCCATCTCGCTGGTTCGCGAAGAACCGAGGGGGACCCATGAAATCGCGGCTCGCAATCTTTGGCGCCATCGTCGGGCTCTGCCTCACGGGTTGGACGACGACGGCGGTCGCCGCGCCCGGATACCAGTATTTCATCGTCGGCAATCCCGCCGACGTCGTGACGACGACCAGCGGACTGCTCGTGCTCCAGGGCGGCGGTACCGACGTCGACGAGAACTTCGTACGCATGGGCGCCCGGTCCGGCGGCGGCGATTTCGTCGTGATCCGGGCTTCGGGCACCGATGCCTACAACCCCTACATCTATGACCTGTGCTCGTGCGATTCCGTCGCGACCATCGTCTTCAAGAACCGGAATGCGGCATTCGATCCGTTCGTGATTGCGACCATTCGCAATGCCGAAGCGTTGTTCATCGCCGGTGGCGACCAGTCGCAGTACGTGAATTTCTGGAAGAACACGCCGGTGGAAGATGCCATTAACCACGTGGCCGCCAAGCCGGCTCCCGTGGGCGGCACCAGCGCAGGCATGGCGATCATGAGCGAATTCCTGTACTCGGCCATGAGCAACAAGAGCCTGACCTCCGCGGTGGGCCTGGCCAACCCGTTTCACCGCGATGTCACGCTCGACCGGGATTTCGTGGCGCTGCCACGGCTCGGCGGCTTGATCACCGATCAGCACCTGCAGGAACGCGACCGGATGGGCCGGACCGTCACCTTCCTCGCCCGGTTGGTCAAGGATGGCTGGACCTCCGTGGGCCACGCGATTGCCGCGGACCGCGAGACCGCGTTGCACGTGGATCCGGTGACCGGTGCGGCCGAGGTGTTCAGTACGCCCACGCATCCCACGCCGTTCGTTTATTTTCTCAGAACGCCCGGGCCGCCGGAAGTCTGCCTGCCCGGCACACCGCTCACGTATCGCAATGTTGCCGTGTATCGGGTCGGTCCCGGCAACAGCTTCAATCTTGGCAGCTGGAGTGGAACCGGCGGCATCAGCTACACGTTAACGGCCGAGGCCGGGGTGCTGAGTTCCTCGCGCGGCGCGATCTACTAGCGCGGCAGGATGCGCGTCCCCTTGCGCTTGAGGACCTTGCGAAAGGGCTTGTTGTCGGCGAGCGGCAGGAAGAACACCTCGATCGGCAGGTCGAAGTCGCGTACGAGTAGCTGCAGCAGCTCCTGCGGCGGCTTCCGGCGGTCGTCCGGGACCTTCTTGTAGTCGAGTTCCAGTCCGACGACGTAGAGCGGCGCCGGGCTCAGCTTGCATAGCTTGCAGGCCAGGTACGCGACCTTCACTTCGGGATGCGCCTCGATGTACGCGCGCAGCGCCTCGAGTCGGTCGGGCGACAGGTCGTGCGTGGCGTAGTCGTCGTCGGTCCTGAGCGTCTGCCGCTCCATGAAGATGCGCTGAGCTTCCTGACTGCGCTCCCAGTAGCGGTCGATGTAACTGCGTGCCTCAGCGTCCCTCCCTCGTTCGCGCAGATACCCGACGATGGCGTCGCAACCCGCCATAACGAGGTCCGTGTCGCGCAGCATCGCTTCCTCGAGCAGCTTGATGCCGGCCTCGTCTTCACGTGCGAGCCACAGGCGGCCGCAATGGAACATTGCTTTCGCGTCGCCCGGTTTCCGGCGGAAGAGCTCTTCGTAGAGCGGCAGCGCCTGCTCCCACGTGTGCAGCTCTTCGGTGAATCGCGCACATTCGGCTAGCTCGTCGTCGCTGAGTTCGCGGCCCTGGAACTTCGCGAGCTGCTCCCGGGCTTTCGCGACGAATGCATGCCGCTCCCGCCACCAGGGCGAGACTTCCTGGCGCCACGACTGGTCGAAGTGTTCGATCAGCCCGTCGAGCGCCGGACCGAACAGCACGTCGGCCGCGCTGTGGTCCACGGGTCCCGGCAGCACCGGCTCGGCTGAAAGCGCCTTGACGCGCTCGCGCAGGCACGGATGGGTATCGGCCGTGCTCGTGTTGCGGCCGAGCGCCCGCTCCAGGCTCTGCTCGGCGCCGGCCAGCAGCTGGCGTCGCTCGGGATGAGCCAGGCTCCGGAACGGCTGCGCGGCGGGCTCCGCCTCGTGTTCGGCCGCGGACATGATGCCGGGCCAGAAATTCTTGGCCATTTCTTCGCCCTTGAGCTCGAGACGCATGAGCGCGCTTGCCATGTGGTGGGCGCTCGTCGCCGCAGCGCCCTGCTCGTCGGCTTCGTATTCCTGCTGGCGCGCCTTGACGAAGGACCAGGCCGCGAACCTCGGGGCGTACCAGGAAAAGAACGGCACGAACAGGAAGCTTCCCCAGTGATCCGCCAGTTTCAACGTACCGGCCAGGCGCTCCCAGAAGGTGCGAACCCGGTACACCCACGCGCCGAAGCGACCATGGACGCCCGCGAGATGGCCGAATTCGTGCGCGAGTACGGCCTTGAACTCCTCGTACGACATGACCTGCAGGAGCGGCAAGCCGAGCAGCAGGTAGTTCTTCTGCCAGCCGAAGAGTCCGAGGCGCGGGATCTGCACGACGGCCGCGTTGAGATCATTATTGAGCAGCACCTGGTGCACGGGCGGCGCGCCGCCGGCGGCGCGCACCTCGTCGATCGCGGCAAATAGTTGCGGAAAATCGCGGCGCTGCAAGGCCATTCCGCCCGGCGCCTCGAGTCGCACCCAAAGGGAGCGGGCGACGATGCCGATCAGCACAATGACCGGGATCGCGAACTTCAATGCGAAGGCGGAGGCGCCGCGCCGTGCGACGATCAGGTAGACGAGGCCGGCGACGAGCGCAAGCAGCAGCAGGACGATGGCGAGAACGTAGACATAGCCGAGCGCGCCGAAGGCGCCGAGTTTCAACTGGTAGGCACGCGGATCCCGGGCGGCTTCCTTTTCGAGCCGCTCGACCAGCGTATCGAATGCTTCCTGGGAGAAAGCCATGGCTCTGCAGTCTACTCCGGCCTAGCCCGCACCCATCGTCGTGAAGACAAAGCCGGCCAGGATCGCGGCGATGCCGGCCCATTGCAGCACGGTCGGGCGTTCCTTCAGGATCGCCCAGGCGAAAGCGAGCGTGACGACGGGATACGCGCCCGACAGCGGCGAGACGATCGACGCCGGCCCGGTCTTGTAGGCGATGGCAGCCAGCAGGCCGCCGAGCGCCATAGTCGCCATCGGCAGGAAGGATCGCGACCACTCGCGTCCCGACACCGCGCCCTGGCGGCCGAAGACGAAACCATAGACGCCGAGCGTCATCAGCCCGCCGACGGCGATCATGAGCGCCAGATTCGCCTCGCTGGCAACGTTGGCCTCGTTATCGCCGTAATAGGCGTACGCATACTTGACGAGCACGCCGGTCATGCCCCAGAGCAGCAGCGCGGCGCCCGCGAGCGGCATCCAGCGTTTCGAAGTCTTCTTCCCGTGGGCATCGGGCGGTGAATAAGCGAGGCTCAGGCAGCCGACGATGACGGCGACCACGCCGACGATCTGGAATGGCGACAACGTCTCGCCCAGGAAACGATTGGCGAAGATCACGGTGAGCGCCGGGTACGCCGCCGACAGCGTGCCGACGATCGAGATCGGCCCGTACACGATTGACTGGTAATAGAAAATCCACGCGATGCCTTCCAGCACGTAGGCGGTGAGGCCTACGATCAGGAATACGCGCCCCTCGGGCGCGAATATCGGCGGCGCGTCCTGGCTCGCCCAGAAGAGGATGTTCACTGCCGCGTTGGCCACTGCGTAGTACAGGCAGAAACGCGCGGCCGGAACCTCGCCGATGTATTTCTTCACGAGTCCCTGGGCGATGCCCCAGGCAAACATCGCGGCGAGCGTCGGCACCAGCCAGACGAGCAGGCTTGCGTTCAAGGTGGATTCAGCGAGTCAGTCGATAGATCAGTATGGCGGCGCGCTGCGCCATCGGCGTCAGCGTGTCGAGCAACATCGATTCGCCCGGCGCATGCGAGTTCTCGCCGCCGCCGCCGCCGAGGCCGTCGAGTCCCGGCAGCAGGTGCGCAATGAAGCCGATGTCGCCGGCACCCCGCTTCGCCGGATCGAGGGCTTCAACCGCACCGAGGCCCAGGTCGCGGCTGGCACGGTCTAGTTCGCCGAGCAACGCCTCATTGCCCGGCGTCGGCGTCATCGGCGGGTAGGACGCGTCGTCGAAGCTGAGCGTTGCCTGGGTGCGCGGCAAGTGACGCGCGACAATGGCCTGCATGCGCTCCATCGTGGAGCGCTCTTGCTCGAGGCTGATGAAGCGGATGTCGCCGCGGACGAAAGCCTTGGGCGCGATGACATTGGTCTTGCCGGCGGCCGTGCCACGATAGTCGGTGAGTTCGGCATTTGTGCCGCCGACGATCACGCTGGGATTGAGCGTCAGGTACTTTTCGTGGCCGAGTTCCTCGTGGAAGGCGGCGACAATGCGCGCGGCCTCGTATACGGCGCCGCTGCCGCGATCCTCGCCGAAGATCGCGCTCGAGTGGCCGGTCTCGCCGCTCACTTCCAGCGTCCAGGAGTTGACGCCGCGACGTCCGACCGTTGCCGTGCCGTCGATGGCGGCCTCGAAACTGAGCACCGCGTCGTTCCGGCCGGCGAGCTCCGCCATCACCGCTCGAGCCGCGGACATCGGCAGTCCCACATCTTCCTCGTCGCCGGTCAGGAGCACCGTGACCTGCGTGCCCTTCAGCGCGCCGGCCGCATGCAGCGCCTTCAATGCCTGCAGCATCACGACCGCGCCGCCTTTCATGTCGGCCGTGCCTGTGCCGTAGGCGCGCGTGCCGTCGCGCCGGAAGCGCTCACCCGCGAGCACCGTGTCAATGTGTCCGAGCAGCAGCAGGCGCTTGCCGCGCTTGCCTTTCGTCTGCGCCACCAGGTGCCCGGCGCGCTTCATGTCGCCCGGCATGTCGATCCAGCGTGTCTCGAAACCGATGGCTTGCAGCTCGCCGGCGAAGACG
>JANNKZ010000475.1:0-3879 GCA_031396515.1 Gammaproteobacteria bacterium | reverse complement strand
CGGGGTCGAGCAGCGAGCCGTCGTTCTGGCTCACAAAGAATGGCGCGTGCAGCCCGAGGTCGCGCAGCGCCCGGCGGAAAGATTCGATCACGCGTTCGGCCATCGGCAGCAGCGCCGCGTTGATGACGGTGGCGTTCTCGCGCTCGATCAGCCCGATGCGGCCGATCTGGCCGGAAAGCGCGACGCGCACGCCCGGCATTTCTTTCTGCACGATTTCGGCGGCGTCCTGCTCCTGCGCGGTGTTGACCGGCGCGAACACGGAGGAGATCGCGACCGCCGACAGGCCGCGCCTGGCGAATTCGCGGGCTGCGCGGCGAACCTGGTCCGGATCGAGCGGTGTGATCGGCCGGCCGTCGTAGTTGAAGCCGCCATTGATGATCTCGGCGTGCCCGTGCACGGCTTTCCGGAGCGCGTCGGGCCAGTCGGCGAGCGGGCGGATTGCGAGCGTCGCCGGCGCGCCGAGCCGCAGGATGCCGACCTGGCAGAGGTGCTGGGCCTCGATCAGCGAGTTGGTGAAGTGGGTCGTGCCGATCATCACGGCGCCTATGGCGCTCGCGGGTACGGCGGCCTGCTGGAGGACGTCGCCGATTGCGCCAACGATGCCGCTGCCGACATCGTTCGTGGTCGGGGACTTGTGGGTGGCGAGCACGTCGCGCCCGCGCAGCAGCACGGCGTCGGTATTGGTACCGCCGACGTCGACGCCGATCCGCATCAATGCGGCCATGAATCCCCCCAGGGAAGCGAGGTTCCACAGTCGTGATTGCGATCGGCCCCGTCAACGCGGCCGGAGTGTAGGTCGACGGGCATTCCACCTACCCGAACGGGTAGGTCGCGAAGGGCGGGATCAGGAAAGGAGTCCGCGGGCCCGCGCCGCCTGCAAAGCCTCGGCCCGATGGCGGACCCGGAGCTTCTGGAACACGTTCTTGAGGTGGAATTTCACGGTGTTCTCGGTCATGTGCAAGTTGCGTGCGATGACCTTGTTGGGCGCGCCGCTCGCGAGTTCGACCAGCACCTCGAGCTCCCGGGCGCTGAGGACCGAGGTGGCATCCACGGCCTGCGAACTGCGGGCGAGCGCGGTGACGGCGGTCGCGAGCACATGGCGCCCGCGCGAGCTCGCCCAACGCTCCCGGCTCCAGGTCCAGGTGCGTTGCAGGAGCGGGAGCAGCACCGGGCCGATGTCGACGAGGTATTGCGTGTCGTCCTCCCGGACGGCGGCTTCGAGGCCGGCGGCAAAGTCGGGCAGCACCTGGGCGTCCGGTTCGAGCTGGATCCGGGCCGCGGCGCGGAGCGCCTCCAGCACGCGCAGGTGACGGCGACGGTCGCCGGCGCGCGCGGCCGCCGTCAGGTCGTCGATGACGGCGAGCGCTTTCTCCGGGCGCCGGCCGGCGATCGCATCCAGCGCGTGAACGACACCCGCCGCGTGATGCCCGCGCCAGGTCGAGGGCGTGGTGCGCCAGCGTTCAGCGGACCATTCCGGCAATGGCGTAACTCCGACCGCGGTGCTGCTCCTGACGCCGGCGCCGTTTTCCGCGGCGAATGTCAGGCGCGCCTTTGCCGCGAACGCGAGCCGTCCCAGCCGCGGCAGGCCGCGCTGGGCTGCCGTCGTGCCCATGCGCTCGGCCATGCCGGTCGCGGCGGCGAAGTCACCCCGTGCCAGCGCGTTCGCGATGGCGACTTCATAGCCCTCGGCATAGAGATCGAGCCAGCCGTCGGAGGTCTCGACCTGGATCATCGAGCTGGCGAGGAGCTCGGCGGCCGCGGCCACGTCGCCGCGGGCGTGCAGCGTGAGCGCGAGGTACACGTCGGAGATGGCTTTCAGGCCGCTGTCGGCGCCGAAATTTTCCTCGGCCATGACCACGGCCTCGCGCCAGGTCGCCTCCGCCTCGCGCCGTTCGCCGAGGTGGAACTGCGTGAGCCCGAGGTGCAGCAGGCAATAGTTGAGCCCGAGCACCGAGCCGATGCGGCGCATTTCCTGGATCGCGCGCGTGCAGGCGTCGAGCGTCGCGGTCATGTCGCCGGTGGCGAAAGCGAGCAGGCAGGCCGTGTTCAGGAGCGCCGCGCGCGCGAAATCGTCGGTCTGCGGCAGTGCCGCGACTTCGCGGTACAGCGTCTCGAGCTCGCCGCTCGCGACCGGCCAGTCGGCATAGCGGCCGAGCAAATGGCCGACCACCAGCAGGTCCCGGGCGAGCGCGCGGTCTTTCGTGCCGCGATGCTGCGCGATGACTTCCTCATAAAGTCGCAGTCCGCGCGCGAGATCGCCATCCTTGGCGGCGAGAAAAGCGTGGTAGAGCTGTGGCCGCGGAAATTCGCCTAGCCGTTCCGGCGGCAGGGCCTGGAGCAGGGCGCGCATGCGCACGGCGCCGCCGAACAGCACGAGCTCCCAGCCGCCGGTGCGCTCGATCAAGGCGGCGGCGCGCGGTACGTTGTCGGCGAGCACCGCATGGCGCACGGCTTCGAGCAGCTCGCCGTGGCGCTCGAAGGAAGTCGAGGCGCGGGCGTGCAACGCGTGCAGGTCCATGCCGCGCTCGCGCAGGCGGGAACGCAGGTAGTCGCGCAGCAGGTGATGCAGGCGGAACCAGAATCGCTCGGCATCGAGCGGCACCAGGAAATGCTCGAGCCGACCCTCCTGCAGCAGGCGGTGCCAGGCCTCGGGATTGCCGGTGACGTCGCCGACCAGCTCCGGGTTCAGGAGATCCAGGATGGCCACTTCGGCGAGCACCTGCTGGAGGTCGGGCGCGAGATCCGCGAGCACCTGTTCCGTCAGGTACTCGGCGACTTCCGTGGTGCGGCCGGAGAAGGCCTCCAGCAGCGCGGAACGTTCCGGTTTCGCTTCCAGCCACAGGCGCGCGAGTTGCAGCGCGACCGGCCAGCCCTCGGTGCGCTCGAGGAGCCGTTCGAGGTCGCCGGATTTCAGCAGCGGCAGCAGTTCGCGCGTTTCGGCGGTCCCGAAGCGCAGTTGGTCGGTGTCGATGGCGAGGAGCTCGCCGCGCGCGCGCAGGTTCGCGACCGGCAGCGCGCTGCAATCGCGTCCGCTGAAGGCAAAGCGCGCGGACGGGGGCGCGGCCGCGATGAGCCGCGCGAGCACCTCCTGCACGACGTCGGGCGCCAGGCGATGCAGGTCATCGACGAAGATCGCGACCGGCGCTGATTCAGCGGCCAGGGCGTTGGTGAGCGCGCCAACGACCGCGGGCACCGGCACGTCGGCGAAGCCCTGCGCCGCCAGGCCGTCGAGCTGGCCGACGTCCACGCCCGCGCGATCGAGGGCCGCGACCATCAGGGCGAGGAATTGCGCGGCATCCATCTGCTCGGCGCCGAGCCAGGCGACCCGGCAGCCCGAGGCCCGCAGTTCCGTGTACCAGCGTCCGAGCAGCCAGGTCTTGCCGTAGCCGGCGGGCGCATCGAGCAGGATGACGCGCCGGCCCGCCGCCGCGCGCAGCTGATCGAGCAGGTCCGCGCGTTCTGCGAGGGCGACGCGAAAAACCGGCGGCGCGGTGTAGTGCCGGAAGGCGATGTGCTGTTCGTTCATGTCCTGGGGATCGAGTCTAAGGCCGGGGAGCCTCGCGCTCCTCCTCCCGGCACACCTTCGCGACATCTTCCTTCAGGATTTCCGCCAGGCGCGTGGCGGCTTTGCCGGGATTCTCGGGATCCGCAAACACCAGGTAGAACTGACCGAAACGCTCGCCGCCTTCCTGCATCGGCAGCGGCTTGAGCTCGCCGGCCTCGAGTTCACGGCGGATCGTCTCTTCCCCGAACCAGGCGAAACCGAGGCCCATGCAGGCGGCGGCAATCTGCGTCGCCTTGTGCGACACCGTCCAGCGTTGCTCGGCGCCGAGCCAGGCGCCGGATTCGCGCGTGCGATGCACGGCGCTGTCGCGGATG
>JANNKZ010000468.1:0-10444 GCA_031396515.1 Gammaproteobacteria bacterium | reverse complement strand
CGGCCAGACGGCGCAACTGCTCGCGCAGCGCGGCTACGTCGTGTTCGCGCTCGACAATCGCGGCTCCGGCGGCCGCGGCCAGAAATTTACGGAAGCGCTGTACCGCCGGCTCGGCGGCGTCGAGGTCGAGGACCAGTTGCGTGGCGTCGCCTGGCTCAAGGAGCAGCCATTCGTGGATCCGGCGCGGGTCGGCGTCTACGGCTGGAGCTACGGCGGCTACATGACGCTGATGCTGCTCGGCCAGTCGCCCGGCACGTTCAAGGCCGGCGTCGCCGGCGCACCGGTGACGGACTACCGGCTTTACGACACGCATTACACCGAGCGCTACCTCGGCACGCCGCAGGAAAACCCGGAGGGATACCGGTTATCGAACGTGCTGACCTACGCGCCGTCGATCCGCGACCGCCTGCTGATCATGCACGGCATGGCCGATGACAACGTGCTGTTCACGAACACCACGCTGCTGATCCCGGCGCTGGTCGCGAGCGGGCAGCCGTTCGAGCTCGTGCCCTATCCCGGCAGCCGGCACGGCGCGCTGACTTTCCGCGACACCGGCATCCACGGCTGGAAAACGATCCTCGATTTCTTCGACCGGCACCTCTGACGGGAGCACCGATGATGACCGTTTCGATCGGACCGATTGCGATACTGGGCGCCGGCAATGTCGGGCAGGCGCTCGCGCGCGGCCTGCTGGCGGCGAAGCGCGTCAGCGCCGCCGACCTCGCGCTGACACGCCGCCATGCCGACAAGCCCGGTGGACTCGCGGGTACGGGTCTCACGATCGGCGTCGACAATCGCGCGGCGGTCGCGGCCGCGCGCCAGGTCGTGATCGCCGTGCAGCCGCGTCAGCTCGACGAACTCCTGGCCGGTCTGCAGGGCGCGCTCGACCCGGCGCGACACGTCCTCATCTCTGTCGTGACCGGCGTGACCATCGAACAGATGCGGGCGCAGCTCGGCCGCGAACTGCCGATCGTGCGGGCGATGCCGAATACGGCAATCGCGATCGGCCAGTCCATGACCTGCCTCGCGGCGCTGCCCGAGCACCGCGCGGCGCTCGAAGACGCGCGCGCCCTCTTCGACTCGGTCGGCACCACGCTGCAGATCGACGAGTCGATGATGGAATCGGCGACCGCGCTCTGCGCCTGCGGCGTCGCCTTTTTCCTGCGTTCGATCCGCGCCGCCTCGCAGGGCGGCATCGAGATCGGATTTCACCCCGAGGAGGCGCTCCTGATGGCGGCCCAGACCGCGCGCGGCGCAGCGGGCTTGCTGATGCAGGCCGGCTCGCATCCGGAGGCGGAGATCGACCGCGTGACGACGCCGCGCGGCTGCACGATTGCGGGGCTCAACGAGATGGAACACCGCGGATTCAGCTCCGCGATGATCAAGGGCATCGTTACCTCGGCGCGGAAAGCAGTCGAGCTTTATCGCGCGCCGGCCCGCGACGGCTAGGGGGCGGACGCGGCGTGCGCGGGATGCGCCGTTGATCCCCGGTGATGCGCGCAGGTCACCGCCGGATTGAACGGCGTGAAGATGCCGTTTGGATTCGCGCGATAGATCCAGACGTGGCGGTCGTAGTGCGGCTCGAACAGATGGGCCTCGTCGGCCGCAGTCGCCGGGTCGTCCGCCATCCGGTCGTAGGGAACGCCGTGGAAGGTCGGCGGCTCCGGATGCCCGGCGGCATTCCAGGCGTCGATGAAAACGAGGTTTTCCACGGCGACCAGTTCCAGCGAGCCGTTCGCCTGTGGCTCGTAGATCAGGACGGCAGGCTGGCGAAAATCGGTGTGGGTGCCGTTGCCGGTGACGCGTGCCGCGGGCGGTCCCGAAATGCCGAGCAGGTCGGGCCGGAAGAAATGGATGCCCATCGCACCCTGCTCGACGGGCCGTCCCATCATGTCGGCGGTTTCGCAGATATCGCCCGGATCGCGGACGTAGCCGTCCGCCAGCGCGACTTCGACATCGCGAAACCGGTCGGTGAGCGCAAGCACTTCGGCGAGCGTCGGCTCGTCCGGTCCCGGATCGGCCAATGCCACCGGAATTGCGGCGAGCGCACAGGCGGCCGCCAGGGCCGCGATTTTTTTTGTGACCATTGGATCCCCCCTGCGAGCCCGGATCGCCGGGCCCGGTCATTCCAGAATGATGCGCCGCATGCTCAGTCCGGCGCGCGTTGCCGTTCGGGATCGCGGGCCGGCAACAGCGCGCAACCATGCGCGCCCGCGAGCTGAACGCGCTCGAGCCGGCTCGCATTCGGATACCAGCCGACGAACACGGGCAAACCGATCGACTCGCAGAGCGTTTCGAGCTCCTGTTGCGCCATCGGACCGGCCTCCGGCGCGACCACCAGGAAGTGCGCGCCCTCCTCCAGTGCTTCGTGCGCGGAGTCGGAGTCCTCGCAATGCACGCCGATCAGGAAAGCGCCGTCGCGGTCGACGTGCAGGCTCTGGCCCTGCCACGGCAGCACCGCGCCGTCGCAGCCGGCAAGCGCCGCATCGCGCACCGCATCGAGATCGCTGCCAAACACGAACACGCGATGACCGGCGGTACGGGCCGCGCGCACGGTTTCGAGGCTGAGCGAGTCGCCCGGAGGGGCCTGCCACAGGAGAGTCTGTGGCGCGCTGCCATTCAGCGCCGCGAGTTCGTAGGCACTCGAGATCACGCGCGCAAGCCGCGGAAGGCGCAGCGCCGTCACGATCGCGCGATCGGCCTCGAGCAGGTCGTGGCGCGGCAACTCGTCGGGGCGCACCCAGTTGAGCGCCTGCGAATCGAGCGCCTTCGGCTCGCCTTCGTAGGAGGTGACCTGCCAGGCCTCGATCATGACGCGGCGATCCGGGTAGTCGTAGCGCAGGCGGATCAGGGGCCGCGCTTCGCGCACGGAGATGCCGAGTTCTTCCGCGAGTTCGCGTTTGAGCCCCGAATAGGAATCTTCGCCGGATCCGAGCTTGCCGCCCGGGAACTCCCAGCGGCCCGCCATGTGCCGGCCGCGCGGGCGCTGAGCGATCAGCACGCGACCCTGCCCGTCGCGCAGGGCGCCCGCTATGACATGGATTTCAGCCGGACTCGCCATCCTTGGTTTGCCCCATTCCTACCTACACAGCCAGAATTCAACCACCCTGCGGTTGCAGTGCGCCATGGCAATGCTTGAACTTGCGGCCCGAGCCGCAGGGACAGGGTTCGTTGCGACCAATCTTACGCTCGCCGCGTACGAAAGGCAGCGCCGCGGGATCCTGGGACTCGGGCGCGCCCGTGCCCGCGGTCTCCTCGGGTCCGGGCAGCGGGGCCTGGTCGGCCAGTTCGGGCGGGGCCGCGTGCTGCAACTGCATGCGGCTCTGGAGCCGGCGCCGGCGCTCGGCTTCTTCGCGTTCGATCTCTTCCTCGGTGCGGACCTGGAGCCGCTGCAGCAACGTTACCGTGTCGCTGCGGATGCGGTCGAGCATCGCAGTGAAGAGTGCAAAGGCTTCGCGCTTGTATTCCTGCTTCGGGTTTTTCTGCGCATAGGCGCGCAGGTAAATCCCCTGCCGCAGGTAGTCCATGCCGGCCAGATGCTCGCGCCAGTGCATGTCAAGCTGCTGCAGCATGACCGCGCGTTCGAGGTGGCGCATCACCGGGGCGCCGACCTGCTCGATCTTCCCGGCATAGGCGGCCTCGATCGCCTCGAGCAGGCGCGCGGCGGCTTCCGCGCCGTGGCGCGCCGGGTCCTCCGCGAGCCAGGCCGCGAGGCCGGTGTTCACACCGAAGTCGCGCTCGAAGGCCCCCTCGAGGCCGGCGACGTCCCACTGCTCCTCGACGCTCTCCTGCGGGATGTACTGCGCGACGATCGCCTGCACCACCTCCGCGCGCACATCCTTGATCACGCCCTCGATATCCTCGGTGGACATGATCTCGGTGCGCTGGCGGTAGATCACCTTGCGCTGGTCGTTCGCCACGTCGTCGTATTCGAGCAGGTTCTTGCGCGCGTCGAAATTGTGCGACTCGACCTTGCGCTGTGCCTTCTCGATCTGGTTTGACAGCATGCCGCTCTCGATCGCCTCGCCCGCGCGCATGCCGACTTTCTGGAGCAGCCACTTGGTCTTCTGCGGGTCGCCGAAGATGCGCATCAGGTTGTCTTCGAGCGACAGGTAGAAGCGGCTCGAACCGGGATCGCCCTGGCGCCCGGAACGGCCGCGCAGCTGGTTGTCGATGCGCCGCGACTCGTGGCGCTCGGTGCCGACGATGTGCAGGCCGCCGGCGGCGATCACCTGCTCGTGCAGCCGCTGCCACTCGTTCTCGAGCTCGGTCGCGCGGCCGAGCAGCTGCTCGTCGCTCATCACGCCGTCCTTGCGCAGCTGCTCGACCTGCTTCTGCACGTTGCCGCCGAGCACGATGTCGGTGCCGCGGCCGGCCATGTTGGTCGCGATCGTGACGGTGCCCGGACGCCCGGCCTGCGCGATGATCATCGCTTCGCGCTCATGCTGCTTCGCGTTCAGCACGGCGTGCTCGATCTTCGCGTCCTTCAGCAGGCCCGACAGCTTCTCCGAGGTGTCGATCGAAGTCGTGCCAACCAGCGCCGGCTGGCCGCGCTTCACGCAGTCGCGAATGTCCTCGATGATGCCGTCGAACTTATCCTTCTGGTTCAGGTAGACGAGGTCCGACATGTCCTTGCGGACCATCGGCTTGTGCGTCGGCACCACGACGACTTCGAGCCCGTAGATCTGCTGGAACTCGAAGGCCTCGGTGTCGGCCGTGCCGGTCATGCCGGAGAGCTTGCCGTAGAGGCGGAAGTAGTTCTGGAAGGTGATCGACGCGATGGTCTGGTTTTCCTCGCGGATGCGCACGCCTTCCTTGGCCTCGACCGCCTGGTGCAGGCCCTCGGACCAGCGGCGTCCCGGCATCGTGCGGCCGGTGAATTCGTCGACGATGATCACTTCGCCGTTGCGGACGATGTACTCCACGTCCTTCTTGTAGAGCATGTGCGCACGCAGCGCCGCGTTCAGGTGGTGCATCAGCCGGATGCTGGCCGGGTCGTAGAGGCTCTCGCCCGCGCGCAGCAGGCCCGCCTCCAGCATCAGCTCCTCGGCCTTCTCGAAGCCGGCCTCGGACAGGTGCACCTGGCGGGTCTTCTCGTCGGCGAAATACTCGCCCTCGCCGTCCTCGGCGCTCTGGCGGCGGAAGCGTGGCACCAGCGCGTTGATCTTCGCGTAGAGCTCGGTGCTCTCCTCGGCCGGACCCGAGATGATGAGCGGCGTGCGCGCCTCGTCGATCAGGATCGAGTCCACTTCGTCCACGATCGCGAAGTGCTGGCCGCGCTGCACCCGGTCCTCGAGGCGTTGCGCGAGGTTGTCGCGCAGGTAGTCGAAGCCGAACTCGTTGTTGGTGCCGTAGGTCACGTCGCAGGCATAGGCCGCGCGCTTCTCTGCCGACGGCTGGCCGCTCGTGATCACGCCGACCGTGAGGCCGAGCGCGCGGTAGATCGGTCCCATCCACTCGGCGTCGCGCTGCGCGAGGTATTCGTTGACCGTGACGACATGCACGCCGTTGCCGGCCAGCGCGTTCAGGTAAACGGGACGCGTCGCGACCAGCGTCTTGCCCTCGCCGGTGCGCATTTCGGCGATCTTGCCGTTGTTCAGCACCATGCCGCCGACCAGCTGGACGTCGAAGGGGCGCAGGCCGACGCTGCGCTTCGCGGCCTCGCGCGCAGCCGCGAAGGCTTCCGGCAGCAGGTCGTCAAGTTTCTCGCCGGCCGCCAGCCGTTCGCGGAACTTGATCGTCTGGTCGCGCAGCTCGTCGTCGCGCTTCGCCGCGAGCGCGTCGGCAAAGCCGTTCGCCGCCGTCACATGCCGCGCGTACTCGCGCAGCAGGCGCTGGTTACGGCTGCCGAAGATCGAGGTAAAGATGTTCCACACGCGGCTGGGACCTCGGGGCGGACGAACGCAAATACAAGGCGTCCGCTACAGGGACGGGCTGAAAAACCGTCAGTTTACTACGACCGGAAGCGGGATTTTCCGTTCGGGCAGGCTTAGCGGCGCACGAACGACAGCGGATTGACGGAGTGGCCGTCGCGCAGCACCTCGAAGTGCAGGTGCGTGCCGGTCGAGCGTCCGGTCGATCCCATCAGCGCGATCGCATCGCCGCGCTTCACGGTCTGGCCGGCTTCGACCAGGAGCTTCGAGTTGTGCGCGTAGCGCGTCACATAGCCGTTGCCGTGCGTGATTTCGATCAGCCTGCCGTAGCCGCCGTCCGGGCCCGCATGGCTGACGATGCCGTCTGCGACCGCGAGCACGCGCGTGCCGGCGGCGCCCGCGAAATCGAGGCCCGTGTGGGTCGCCTGGTTGCCGTCGAACGGGTCGGTGCGCTGGCCGTAGAGCGACGAAATGTAACCGGACTCGACCGGCCGGCCGCCCGGGACGATCTGCCGCGCCAGTTCGCGCGTCAGGATCAGGTTCTGCAGGGCCGTGAGCTGGCGCCGGCGGTCGTCGATCTGCTCGTTCATCGAGTCGAGCATCGAGTCGAGCGCCGGCACGACCGGTCCCTCGCCCTGCCCGGTCTCGGGTCCGCCGACCGCGGGCGGATTGTCGAAATCGAATTCGCCGCGGTTGAGTTTGGCCACGTCGGTCAGGTGCTTGCCGAGCGCGTCGAGACGCAGGAGCTGCGCCTGCATCTGGCCGACGCGCTTGGCGAGCACGGCGACTTGGTCGTCCACGTCGCGCTCGATCTTTGCGAGTTGCTCGTCCTGGTCCGAGAGGTCCTCATTCCAGCGCGCGACGGTGTACTCGCCGACCGGGCTCGTCGCGCCCCACAGTCCGCCTGCGAGATAGGCGGCCGCCATCAGCGAACTGACGGCGACGACACCGGCGGCGTATATGAGGACTCGCTTCACGGTCATAATGATGGCTGGCACCGGGCCCGTCGGGGCCCCGCTAAACCGACGCAAGGTGCCAAAAAAAGCCTTGAAACTCAAGTACTTTCATTGACGGCAAGGATCGAATCCTGACTCCAAAAACCAAAAAACCGACGCCTGTCAGTCACTTGCTGGCAGAAGGCACGGGAATGCTCAAGCGCCTGCGCGAAGGCACGCGCGACGCTGAGCGGACCCTGTCGCAGCTGAAAGAGCATTTGCCCCCGGAAGTCGCGGACCAGGTGTTCGGCGCCTCGCTCAAGGATGGGACGCTCACAGTGCTGGTCCGTTCCGCTGCCTGGGGGACCCGGCTTCGTTATCTCGCGCCGGAAATCACCGACAGGCTCGGCGCCGGGCTTGGCGGAGCGATCGAAAAACTGAAAGTAAAGGTCCGCTCCGGGCGGGCCTGATCAAGCGGTCGCGCCGGCCGCCTGCGTATAGGAAATCGGCGCCGCGCCCTCGTCCTTGAACGTGACTTCTTCCCAGGCCGTCGCGTCCGCGAGCATGGTGCGGAGCAGCCGGTTGTTGAGGCCGTGGCCGGACTTGAAGGCCGTGTACTCGCCGATCAGCGAATGACCGAGCAGGTACAGGTCGCCGATCGCGTCCAGGATCTTGTGGCGCACGAACTCGTCTTCGTAGCGCAGGCCGTCCTCGTTCAGGATCCGGTAGTCGTCGAGCACGATCGCATTGTCGAGCGTGCCGCCGAGCGCGAGATTGCGGCCGCGTAGCGTCTCGAGGTCGCGCATGAAGCCAAACGTGCGCGCGCGGCTGACCTCGCGCAGGAAGGTTGTGGTCGAGAAGTCCATCGTCGCGCGCTGCGCATGGCGATGGAACACCGGATGGTCGAATTCGATCTCGAAGTTCACGCGGAACCCTTCGTGCGGTTCGAAGCGCGCCCACTTGTCACCTTCGCGCACCTCGATGCGCTTGCAGACGCGTACGAAGCGCTTGGCCGAGGACTGCTCTTCGATGCCCGCGGACTGCACCAGGAACACGAAGGGACCGGCGCTGCCGTCCATGATCGGCACCTCACCGGCGGTCAGCTCGACGAAACAGTTGTCGATGCCAAGGCCGGCGAGCGCGGACAGCAGGTGCTCGACGGTCGATACGCCATGCTCGCCGAGGGCGAGCGTGGTGCCGAGCGTCGTCTCCGTGACGTTGTCGGCGCGCGCGGGAATGTCCACCGGCGGATCGAGGTCGATGCGCCGGAAAATGATCCCGCTGTTGACCGGTGCGGGCCGCAGCACCATCAGTACCTTGCGGCCCGTGTGCAGGCCGATGCCGGTCGCGCGTATGGAGTTCTTGAGGGTCCGTTGCCGGGCCATCAGATCGTAGCCCCCGGAAAATTAACGAAATAATTTACCACACCCGGGAGACAGCCGGCCGCTGGCGAGCGGAGACGCGCCAGCGGCCGCCGTTCCGGATTCAAGGCCCCGCTCCGTCCGCACGCTTTCCCTGCGTGCGCTCGGCGCGGCGGCCTGCGGCGTTCCGCCGCGCCCGGAGGCGCAGGCGGGCGGTGCGCAGGCCATCGTGGTCCGCGTGGTTCCGGACCATGACCGCCTCAGTCGGCCTGGCGCCGCAGGAAGGCCGGAATATCCAGCACGTCCTCGGCGCCAAAGTCCGCGCGGAGCCCGTCGCCGACCGCACGTTGCGGGTGACGCTGGATCGCGGGCCGATCGAAGTTGCTGTAATCCGGCGCCGCCGCGCGCTGCCGGCCGGGCACGAGCTTGACGTCGGCCGCACGCTGCCGCGCCGCCGCGGGAGTCGCAACGATCGGGGCAGCCTGCTTCACCTGGCCGCGGCCGAGGCCGGTCGCGACGACGGTGACGCGCAGCTCGCCCTGCATCTCGGGCTCGATGACGGTGCCGACCACGACGGTCGCATCCTCGGCCGCGAACTGCTTGACGGTGTTGCCGACTTCCTCGAACTCGCCGATCGACAGGTCGAGGCCCGCCGTGACGTTGACCAGGATGCCGTGCGCGCCCGCGAGGTTGATGTCCTCGAGCAGCGGCGACGACACGGCCATTTCGGCCGCGACCCGCGCACGGTGCTCGCCGGTGCCGACGCCGGAGCCCATCATCGCGAGGCCGGTCTCCGACATGACAGTGCGCACGTCGGCGAAGTCCACGTTGATGAGTCCCGGGCGCGTGATCAGCTCGGCGATGCCCTGCACGGCGCCCTGCAGCACCTCGTTCGCCTTCTTGAAGGCGTCGAGCAGCGTGGTCTGGCCGCCGAGCACCGCCAGCAGCTTCTGGTTCGGGATCGTGATCAGCGAATCCACGTGCCGCGAGAGTTCCGCGATGCCCGCTTCCGCGATCGAGGCGCGCTTGTTGCCCTCCATCGTGAACGGGCGCGTGACCACCGCGACCGTCAGGATGCCGAGCTCGCGCGCGACCTGCGCGACTACCGGCGCGGCGCCGGTGCCGGTGCCGCCGCCCATGCCGGCCGTGATGAACAGCATGTCGCAGCCCTCGATCAGCTCGATGACGCGATCACGATCCTCCATCGCCGCCTGCCGCCCCACTTCCGGGTTGGCGCCGGCGCCGAGGCCCTTCGTGATATTGCAGCCGATCTGCAGCGAGGCTTTCACCTGCGAGTGTTTGAGCGCCTGCGCGTCGGTATTCACGCAAATGAACTCGACACCCTCGATGCCGCTCTTGGCCATGTGAGCCACGGCATTGCCGCCGCCGCCGCCCACGCCGATCACCTTGATCACAGCCGTCTGGCTGTATGTATCCATCAGTTCAAACATGTCCGCTCCTCCGCTTCTAAAAGTATCCCTGGAACCACGATTTCATCCTCTCCATCACCGACTTCACCCCGTCGCCGACCAACTTCGGCGCCGGCTGGCCGAGATTCGCCCGGCCGTAAAGCAGGAGACCCACGCCGGTCGCGTGGATCGGGTTGCGCACCACGTCGCCGAGGCCGGTCACGCCCTGCGGGCTGCCGAGCCGTACCGGCATGTGGAAGATTTCCTCCGCGAGCTCGACCGCGCCTTCCATCTTCGAGCTGCCGCCGGTCAGCACAATGCCGGCCGCGATCGCTTCCTCGAAGCCCGAGCGGCGCAGTTCGTCGCGGATCAGCGTGAACAACTCCTCGTACCGCGGCTCGACGATCTCGGCGAGCGTCTGGCGTGCGAGGCGGCGCGGGGGCCGATCGCCGACCGACGGCACTTCGATGGTTTCGTCGGGGTTCGCCAGCTGCGACAGCGCGCAGGCATAGCGGATCTTGATCTCCTCCGCGTACGGCGTCGGCGTGCGCATGGAGACCGCGATGTCATTGGTGACCTGGTCGCCCGCGACCGGGATTACGGCCGTGTGGCGGATCGCGCCGTGCGAAAACACCGCGATGTCGGTGGTGCCGCCGCCGATGTCCACCAGGCAGACGCCGAGATCCTTTTCGTCGTCGGTCAGCACCGCGAACGAAGAAGCGAGCTGCTCGAGCACGATGTCCTCGACCTCGAGCCCGCAGCGCTGCACGCACTTGACGATGTTCTGGGCGGCGCTCTCGGCGCCGGTGACGATGTGCACGCGCGCCTCGAGGCGCACGCCCGACATTCCGATCGGCTCGCGGATG
>JANNKZ010000461.1:0-5288 GCA_031396515.1 Gammaproteobacteria bacterium | reverse complement strand
TCGGCGATCGACAGCTGGGAGCCGTACCAGTACGCATTCTTCGCGTGCCCGGCGATCAGCACGCCGAGTTCATCCATGCCGGTGACGATCTCGCCGCGGATGATGCGGCGCACCGGCTGCGGCATCCAGCCACGGCCCTCGAGCTCGAGCGCCGAAAGCATCGCGTCGTCGCAGGGGTGATAGACAAACATCACGGTCGGGCGATAGTCGATTTTCGACGACTGGCGCAGCGTCAGGTAGTCGGCGATCGAGAACACCTCGTCGTGCGTCATCAGCAGTCCCTGATAGCCGCCAGAGGACGGCAGCCAGCTGCGCGCGAACGTGGCGCCGCCCGGCCGGTGCAGGTAGACCGAGCCGCAGCGCGGCCGGTGCCAGTGTGACCCGGCCGGTTTCGTCGGCTCCGAGGTGCCGAGCGAGAGCTCCGAGGGCTGCATCAGTTCGTCGATGAAGCCGTCGATCGACCAGGTGTTCACGAACTCGTTCGGCCGCTTCGGCCGGTCGGTCGCCTGCGTATCGCGTTCCGAGATCTGGATCAGCGTGACGCCGAGGTCGCGGGCGAGAGTCGCCCAGCCGGTCGCGTCGGTCGGCGCCTCGACGCTGTGATTGAGGCCGCCGGCGAGGTCGAGCAGCCCGTGCTTGACGAAATGAGATACGAGGCCCGGATTCGCGCCGTGGTCGACAACCGCTGTCGGCGAACCCGGCTTCAGGCGCCGTCCGAGTTTCAGCATGTCCTCGCGCGTGCGGTAGTTTGTGCGCTCACGCATCGTCAGCATCGGGTTGTCGAACACGCCGGGCCAGGGCTCGATCGAGGTGTCCACGTAAAGCACGTCGTGCGAGGCGCACCATTCGACGAGATCAAGGCTCGACACGTCCACCGACAGGTTCAGCAGCAGGTCGCCGGCCTTCAGGCGCCGCCGCAGTTCGCGCTGGTAGGTCGAGGGCTTGAGATGGCAGTGCACGAACTTCGCGTGGTTCGCGGCGGCGAGCGCGCGGCCCTGTTCGCTCGCCTCAAGCACCGTGAGCGCGTCGTCGGCGAGCTTCAGGTGCCGCCGCAGGAGCGGCAACATGGCCTGGCCGATGCTGCCGCAGCCGACCATCAGCACGCGTCCGGAAAATTCGGCAGTTTCGATTCGGGTGCCTGGCACAGCGGAACCCTAGCAAAGTGCCGACGCGGGCGCACGTTGGCGACCGGGGCGGGGCATAATCGGCAAGCCGGAGGAGAACTGGAACATGCGAACGATGGCGGTTGCGCTCCTGCTGTTGACGACCTTCGCGATCGCGGCCGACCTGCCGCGCAGCCGCGCGCCGGAAGGCGTCGTGCTGTACGTCATCTCGCCGAAGGATGGCGACAAGGTCACGAGTCCGGTGACCGTCCGCTTCGGCTTGAAAGGCATGGGCATCGCACCCGCCGGGATTGCGCTGCCGGATACCGGGCACCATCACCTGTTGATCGATGCGTCGCCGCCGCCGTTCGACCGGCCAATTCCCGCGGACGAACATCACGTTCATTTCGGCAAGGGACAGACCGAGGCGATCGTGACGCTGGCGCCGGGCCGTCATCGCCTGCAGCTGCTGCTCGGCGATCACCTGCACCTACCGCACCAGCCACCGGTCCTCTCCGCGCCGATCACGATCACCGTGGAATGATGCTGCTGCGGACTGCCGGCTTCGCAATGCTCGCCGTCCAGGCGCAACTATCGGAGAGAACCTGATGAATCGAAGGAACCTGCGGCGTTTCGCCGCGATCAGCGCCGCCCTGCTGCTCGGCGCCTGCGGCAGCGAGCCCGAGTACGACCTGGTCGTGCGGGGCGGAACGATCATCGATGGCACCGGCAAGCCCGGTTACCGCGGCGACCTCGGGGTCACCGGCGATCGCATCGCCTACGTCGGACCGGAAGCCGCGGGCAAGGGCAGGGTCGAGATCGACGCGACCGGCCGCGCAGTCGCCCCGGGCTTCATCAACATGCTGTCGTGGTCGAACGAATCACTGCTGATCGACGGCCGCGGCCAGGGTGAACTGCGCCAGGGCGTGACGCTCGAGGTCATGGGCGAGGGCGAATCCATGGGTCCCCTGACGGCCGCCATGAAAGACGACCTGGTCGCACAGCAGGGCGACCTCAAGTATCCGGTCGCATGGACGACTCTCGGCGAATACCTCGAAACACTCGAACGCAAGGGCATCTCGCTGAATGTCGCTTCGCACATCGGCGCCGCCACCGCGCGCATGAACCTGCTCGGTTCGGAGGACGTGGATCCGACGCCGGAACAACTGGCGGCGATGCAGGATGTCGTGCGCAAGGCGATGGAGGAGGGCGCGCTCGGCGTCGGCTCGTCGCTGATTTACGTGCCGGGCACATTTGCGGAAACCGACGAGCTGGTCGCCCTCGCCGGGACGGCTGCGCGCTGCGGCGGCATCTACGCGACGCACATGCGCAGCGAAGGCGGGAAGTTCCTGGAGGCAGTCGACGAGACGATCGAGATCTCGCGCCGCTCGGGCGCGCCCGCAGAGATCTACCACCTGAAGGCCGCCGGCCGGGCCAACTGGCCCAAGATGGACGGGGCGATCGCACGGATCGAGGCGGCGAGGAAGGAAGGGCTTCGCATCACGGCGGACATGTACAGCTATCCGGCGGGCAGCACCGGGCTCGACGCTGCGATGCCTCCGTGGGTCCAGGAGGGCGGCAATGCTGCCTGGTACGCGCGCCTGCGCGATCCGGCGGTGCGTGCGCGCGTGGTGGCGGAGATGCGCTCGGATGACACGGACTGGGAAAACCTGATGCGCATCGCCGGCGGTCCCGAGCAGGTGCTGATCGTCGTACTGCACAAGCCCGAACTGAAGCCGCTGATCGGCAAGACCCTCGCGGAAATCGCAAAGGAACGCGGCGTGGATCCGGAAACGGCCGCGATGGATCTCGTCGCGGAGGATGAGAGCCGGGTCGGCGCCATCTATTTCCTCATGTCCGAGGAGGAGGTTGCACGGAAAGTCGCGCTGCCGTTCATGAACTTCGGTTCCGACGGATCCGCGGTCTCTGCTGAAGGCGTGTTCCTCGAGAGCAACCTGCATCCGCGCGGCTACGGCAACTTTGCGCGCGTGCTCGGGCGCTACGTCCGCGACGAGAAGCGCACGACGCTCGAGGACGCGATCCGCCGCATGACCGCGCATCCCGCGGCCGTGCTGGGCCTGCGCGACCGCGGCAGCCTCGCCGCCGGCCAGTACGCCGACATCGTCGTGTTCGATCCGGCGACGATCCAGGACCACGCCACCTACGTGGATCCGCATCGCTACGCGACCGGCGTGTCGCACGTCGTCGTCAATGGCGAGATCGCGCTCGCCGACGGCGAACCGACCGACGCGCGTCCCGGCCGCTTCGTGCGCGGACGCGCCTGGACGGGCGCGAAGGATGGCGGCTGCCGCGCGACCGCCGGAGACTGGGACTGGCCTTGACGATTCCGGCCGAGTTCCTGATATTCGGCGCGACGTTGATCGGTGTCGCCGTGCTGCACCGTCAGGCGCTGCCGATCGCGGCGACGGGACTCGCGGCCGTGCTCGCGTACCAGTGTTTCATCGGTGAATTCCCCGGGGGCCCTGGCGCGGCCGGGCTCGCGGCCCATTTCGCGCGAGAGTGGGTGACGCTCCTCAACCTGCTGTTCCTGCTCCTCGGCTTCTCGCTGGTCTCGCGGCACTTCGAGGAGAGCGGCGTGCCGGCGGCGTTGCCGCACTACCTGCCGGACGACTGGAAAGGCTCCTTTGCGCTCCTCGTAGTCGTGTTCGTGATATCGAGCTTCCTCGACAACATCGCGGCCGCGCTGATCGGCGGCGCCATGGCGCACACGCTGTTTCGCGGCCGCGTGCGGGTCGGCTATCTCGCGGCGATCGTCGCGGCGTCCAATGCAGGCGGTGCCGGCAGCGTCATCGGCGACACGACGACCACGATGATGTGGATCAGGGGCGTTTCACCACAGGACGTGATCCACGCCTACGTCGCTTCCGCGGTCGCGCTGCTGGTTTTCGGCTTCGCGGCCGCGCGCCAGCAGCACCGGTTCGCCCCGATGATCAAGGAAATCAACGCAAGGCTCATCGACTGGGCCCGGGTCGGCGTCACTGCCTTCGTGCTCGCCTGCGCGGTCGCCGTCAATGTCTCCGTCAACCTGTGCTGGCCCGGACTCGCCGACGGCTTCCCGTTCATCGGCGTGGCGGTCGCCGTGGCGCTGATCGTCACGATACCGGTGCGCAAACCCGACTGGTCGGTGCTGCCCGGCGCGCTGAAGGGATCGTTGTTCCTGCTGTGCCTGGTCGCGCTCGCATCGCTGATGCCGGTCGAATCGCTGCCCGATCCGTCCTGGAAAACGGCGCTCGCGCTCGGCTTCGTCTCGGCGGGCTTCGACAACATTCCGCTGACGGCGATGGCGCTCGCACAGGGCGGCTACGACTGGGGCGTGCTCGCCTTCGCGGTCGGCTTCGGCGGCTCGATGCTGTGGTTCGGCTCGTCGGCGGGAGTCGCGATCTGCGGCATGTATCCGGAGGCGCGCTCGACCGGGCGTTGGCTCGGCGAGGGCTGGCTGATCATCGTCGCTTACGTAGCAGGCTTCGCGGCGCTGCTGCTGACGCTCGGGTGGCAGCCGCACTAGCGGGTGGAACCCTCCGCGCCCGAGACCGCAATCAAACCGGCAGAGATCGAGGCCTGGACTCGGGTGGTCGCGAGCACCGCTTCCAGAGCCTGTTCCGGCGTCAGTCCGCTGACCGAACCATGCAGGACGATCGACTCCGCCTCGCGTGCGGTTTCGGGCCGGTCGAATTGGACCTCGCTGCCGAGCTCGCGCGCAGCCCAGGCCAGGAAATCCGAGAGCCGCAGGCCCTCGAGTTCGAGGCCCGGCGTCGCGGCGCCGATCCAGTCCCAGGAATCGCCGTAGAGCGCTGTGTTTTCGCGCTCGACCGATCCGTCGCCGGCGATCGTGAGCTGCTCGCCGCCGTGGCCCTGCGCGACGGCGCCGGCTTTCGACTGCCATTCGACGCGGCCTTCGCGCACCCGCAGGCGCACGCCGGATCCCAACAAGCGGACCTCGTACTGCGTACCGACATGGCGGACGAGACCGGCGGGCGTCGCGACCGCCAGGCGGGCCGCCGTCGACGATGCGGGATCCGCATCGACATAGAGCGCGCCGCGTTCGAGGACGATTTCGGTGGCGCTCGCCAGGTTGGCGCGGGTGCCGACGTCCAGCCGCACCGAAAGCCCGCCCGGCAGGCCGAGCGCTGCATGGCCGTCCACTCCGGTTTCGACGGCCTGGCC
>JANNKZ010000458.1:0-1819 GCA_031396515.1 Gammaproteobacteria bacterium | reverse complement strand
GATCATTCATGAACGTTTCGGCGGTATCAGTGACCCTTCTGTCCTGATTCTTGTCGGTAAAGGGAACAACGGCGGTGATGGCCTGGTGATTGCCAGGATTCTGGCTGCGCAGGGATGGCGAGTCGAGGCTGTCCTCTTTGCTGCCGCAGTTGCTCTAGTCGGTGATGCAAAAGCGAATTATGACCGGCTACCGGAAGCTGTTTCATTAACTTTCATAGATGGGTTGCCTCTGGATAGACTGACGGAAGGCTGCAGTCGATCCACCGTTCTCGTTGACGCTCTCTGCGGAACAGGCCTGAAAAACGGTCTCTCTGGTCTTGTTGCCGAAGCAGCTGTTATTGTCAATTTTTCCGGGAGGCCGGTAGTCTCTGTCGATATCCCGTCAGGCGTTGACGCATCAACAGGCAGAGTGCCTGGTGATGCTGTAAAAGCTGAATTGACGGTAACTTTTGGCGCGGCCAAGCTGGGCGCCGGCGAATTCCCGCGCGGATGAACGCGCTCCAGAATGACCGGCTGCTGCGCGCGCTCCTGCGCGAGCCCGTGGACCGCACGCCGGTCTGGATCATGCGCCAGGCGGGCCGCTACCTGCCGGAGTACCGCGCGACGCGCGCGAAGGCGGGCAGCTTCCTCGGGCTCGCGACGAATCCGGAGCTCGCCTGCGAAGTGACGCTACAGCCGCTCGCGCGCTACCCGCTCGACGCCGCCATCCTCTTCTCCGACATCCTGATGATCCCGAAGGCGATGGGCGTCGGGCTGACGTTCGAGGAGGGCGAAGGCCCGCGCATCGAGCGGCCGGTCAAGAGCGCCGCCGATATCCGCGCGCTGCCGGTGCCGGATCCGTCGCAAGACCTGCGATTCGTCCTGGATGCCGTGTCGCTGATCCGCCGCGAACTCGCAGGCCGCGTGCCGCTGATCGGCTTCGCCGGCTCGCCGTGGACGGTCGCGACTTACCTGGTCGAGGGTGGATCGAGCCGCGACTTCACGGCCACCAAGGGCTTGCTCTACGGCGATCCGAAGGCGCTGCACGCGCTGCTCGGCAAGCTCGCGAGGGCGACGACGGCTTACCTCAATGCGCAGATCGAAGCGGGCGCCCAGGCCGTCATGCTGTTCGACACCTGGGGCGGCGCGCTCTCGACGCCGGCCTACCTGGAATTTTCGCTCAGCTACCTCGAGAAGATCGTCGCGGAACTGACGCGCGAGCGCGACGGACGGCGCGTGCCGACGATTCTGTTCACCAAGGGCGGCGGCGCCTGGCTCGAACGCTTGGCGAAATCCGGCGCGGACGCGCTCGGCGTCGACTGGATGACCGAGCTCTCGGCCGCGCGGCGCATGACCTTCGACCGCGTCGCGCTGCAGGGCAACCTCGACCCCGCCGTCCTGATCTCACCGCCCGACGTCATCCGCACCGAAGTCGCACGAGCTCTGGAAAGCTATGGCCACGCGCCCGGCCACATTTTCAACCTCGGTCACGGGATCCAACCCGGCGTCAACCCCGACCACGTTTCGGCCATGGTTGCAGCCGTTCACGACCTCTCGCCGAGCTATCACCGTCAATAAGAGCGCGGCCCATTCGCACGAATTCGCCTCGCTAGGAATGCGCTAGAAATGCGCTAGAAATGGGGACGCATCCCATTTTTCGATAGGCCGCCTGCCGGGCTGGCTCGCTCGCTCAGAAGAGGGGAAAAAGGGGGCAGACCCCTTTTTCCGGAAATTCGCTCGCTCGCCACCCGTCCGGCGGCCAACGAAAATGGGATGCGTCCCTATTATTTGCGGAGTTCGTCGCGAAGTGTTCTGCGCAGGATCTTTCCCACGTTGGTCT
>JANNKZ010000288.1:0-3293 GCA_031396515.1 Gammaproteobacteria bacterium | reverse complement strand
GGCATCGACGATCTCGATCAGCTGACCCAGGAGATCCGGATCGCCTCGCAGGCGAGCGACCGCCTGTTCTGGCAGGCGGGCGTCTTTTACTTCGATTCCGAATTCTCGGTAACGACCAACCCGTTCTTTACGCCGGCACCGACCACCCTCACGCACGAGAACACGGCCTGGGCCGTGTTCGGCCACGTGAGCTACGACGTCAGCGACAAGCTGACCGTGACCGGTGGCGCGCGCTACACGGACGACGAGAAGGATCTCAGCGGCACCGGTCCGATCGGCCTACCGATTACCCCGGTATCCGTTTCGGACGAACAGGTCAGCTGGGACCTGAGCGCGCTGTACGAAGTCAACGACCAGTTCAACGTCTACGGGCGCCTGGCGTCGGGCTTCCGCGCTCCGACCATCCAGGGCCGCGACGTGGCGTTCTTCGGGTCGCCGTCGATCGCAGATTCGGAAACCATCACGTCGCTCGAGTTCGGGTTCAAGTCACAGCTCGCTGGCGACCGCGTGCGTCTGAACGGCTCGGTCTTCTATTACGAGGTCGAGGACCAGCAGCTCTCGGCCATCGGCGGCGGCGGCAATTTCGTGCAGCTCGTGAATGCCGACAAGGGCACAGGGATGGGCTTCGACCTCGACAGCGAATTCCTGATCACCGACCGCTTCATGATGACGCTCGGTTTCAGCTACACCGACACGGAGATCGACGACAACGTGCTGGTCGTGCCGCCCTGCGGTTCGGGGCAGTGCACCGTCCTCGATCCCCTCGACGGCGACGGCAACGCGATCATCGACGGCAATTCCTTCACGCAGGCGCCGGAATACATCGCGAGCGTCACCGCGCGCTACGGCATGCCGATCGGCAGCAATGGCGAGCTCTTCTTCTTCACCGACTGGGCTTTCCAGGGCAAGACGCAGTTCTTCATTTACGAGGCCGAGGAGTTCTACAGCGACGACACGTTCGAAGGCGGCGCTCGCATCGGCTACTCGCACGACGGCGGCAAGTGGGAAGCGGCGCTCTTCGGCCGGAACATCACCGACGAAGAAAACGTCAAGGGCGCCATCGACTTCAACAACCTGACGGGATTCGACAACGAACCCCGCATCATCGGGGCTTCGTTCAAAGCCCGGTTCTGAAACCGGGCCGCGGGAACCTCTGATTTGCCCGCGCATGGGGCGCGTTGCGCGCGGGTAAATCAGAGGTTCCCAGATGCCGGAGCTGCCGGAGGTAGAAACGACGCGCCGGGGCATCGAGCCCTGGCTCGTCGGCCGGCGCATCGAGCGCCTCGTCGTGCGCCAGTGGCGCCTGCGCTGGCGCGTGCCGGCCTCGCTGCCGGGGGCACTGCGCGGCGCTGCGATCCGCACGGTCGGTCGCCGTGCGAAATACCTGCTGGTCGGAACCGACGCCGGCACGATGATCTGGCATCTCGGCATGTCCGGGAGCCTGCGCGTCATGCCCGCCGACGCGCCGCCGCTCGCCCACGATCACGTGGACCTCGTGCTCGATTCCGGGCGTTGCCTGCGCTTCAACGATCCCCGCCGCTTCGGCTGCCTGCTGTTCACGAAGGCCGAACCCTCGCGCCATCGCCTGCTAGCCGGGCTAGCGGCCGAGCCGCTGTCGGGGGACTTCGACGCCGGCGCGCTCTGGAAGCGCGCGCGCGGCCGCAAGGCCTCGATCAAGGCGTTCATCATGGACTCGCGCGCGGTGGTCGGCGTCGGCAACATCTACGCCAGCGAAGCCCTCTTCCGCGCCGGCATCCGTCCCGGCACGGCGGCCGGCCGCGTCAGCCGCGCGCGCATGGCGGCGCTCGTCGCGGCGATTCGTGACGTGCTGTCAGAGGCGATCGAGGTCGGCGGAACGACGCTGCGCGACTACGTGGACGCGTCGGGTGCGCCGGGCTATTTCGGCCGCAAGCTGTTCGTCTATGAGCGCCGCGGCAAGCCCTGCCGCCGCTGCCGCACGCCGATCCGCCAGTACACGCAGGGAAGCCGCAGCACCTACTGGTGCCCGCGCTGCCAGCGCTAGGCGTTCCGCTTCGCGAGCGCCTCCGCGACAATCGGGTGGACGAAGCGCGACACGTCGCCGCCGAGCAGCGCGATCTCGCGCACCAGCGTCGACGAGATGAAAGTGAAGTTTTCCTTTGGCGTCAGGAAGACGTAGTCCACTTCGGGCGCGAGGTGCCGGCTCATGTTCGCGAGCTGGAACTCGAACTCGAAGTCGGACACGGCGCGCAGCCCGCGGATCACGACACCGCAGCCCTGCTCGCGCGCGAAGTCGACCGTCAGGCCGGCGTAGCCGATCACGGTGACGTTCGGCAGTTCCCCCAGTACGCCGCGCGCAAGCTCGACGCGCTGTTCCATCGGGAAGAGCGGGGCCTTGCCGGGATTCGCGGCGATCCCGATGACGACCCGGTCGAAGATGCCGGCTGCCCGGCGCACCAGGTCCTGGTGCCCGTTGGTGATCGGGTCGAAAGTGCCGGGATAGAATGCGCTGCGCTTCGGATTCACGTACTGCCTCCGGCTGCACTTCGCCGCGCCAGATGATACCCGACCGCGCCGGCACGCCCCGTCCGGTGCAGGGACCAGGACGCCGGCAACACCGGAGGGCCCGCCTTCGCCGGCGCCTCGAGATAGATGAAAGCGCCGGGCGCGAGCCAGCCGGCGTTTTCCAGCGCCCGCATGGTGTCGGGCAACAGCGCGGAATCGTAGGGCGGGTCGACGAAGACGATGTCGGCGGCTGCGGCCGGGCCCGCGAGCCAGGCGAGCGCATCCGCCTGGTAGACGGTCGAGCGGCCGGGCGCGAGGGCGGCCGCCGCCTCCTCGAGATGGCTCGCGGCCGTGCGATCGCGCTCGACGAAACTGACGCGGGCGGCTCCGCGCGACAGGGCCTCGAGGCCGAGCGCCCCGCTGCCGGCGAACAGGTCGAGGCAGCGGCTGCCGGCTATTACCGGGGCGAGCCAGTTGAAGAGCGTCTCGCGCACGCGATCCGGCGTCGGGCGGAGCCCGGCGACGGCCGGAAAGCGGATCTTCCGCCCGCGCCATTCACCGCCGATGATGCGGAGTTGTCCGGCGTTTTTTTGCAGCGCATTGTGGCGCGGGCCAGCACGATCACGAGGCATCGACTACCGCCAATCCCTTAGACTGTGGAACGAGCCGCGCGATGATACGCGCCCCGGTCGCGGTCCACATTTGCCGGAGTCTGACTCATGAGCATTCGCATCGCCGTCGTCCTGCTGGCCGCAATCGTCATCGGCGGCTGTTCCGGCGGTTCGGACAACATCGGACCGACCAACCCG
>JANNKZ010000277.1:0-3249 GCA_031396515.1 Gammaproteobacteria bacterium | reverse complement strand
CCTGCTGTTTCCGCTGGTTGCGCTGATCGTGACCTTCTGCCGCAATGTCGTCGGGCTTCGCACCTTCGGCGTGTTCCTGCCGATGCTGGTGGCCGCCGGCTGCGTTTACACCGGTTTGCTGCCGGGCATGCTCGGATTCATTGCGATTCTCGCCGTCGGTGCGGCGACGCACCGCTGGTTCCGGGGCATGCGCGTGCTGGTGGTGCCGCGTATTGCGGCCGTGATAACGGTGCTGACCGTCCTGATACTGGGAGTCGGCGTGTTGGTGACGGAGAACGCGGGTCACCGGCTCGCGTTGCTGGCCCTGTTTCCGGTCGTGATTCTGAGCTTCGCCGCCGAACGCCTCCAGGAAATGATGGAACGCAGCCGCCTTGCCGAATTATCGCGCATGATTGCCTGGACCGTCCTCGTAACGGTGCTGTGCTATCTGGCTTTCAGCTCGGTGCTGCTGCGCGGCCTGTTCTTCCAGTTCCCGGAGCTGCTGCTCGTGGTGCTGGCGGCGCAGCTCGCGGTCGGGCGCTGGACCGGCATCCGCGCGAGCGAGTTCTACCGCTTCCTGCGCCTGTTCCGCGCCGCGGGGGCGGACGACGCGGGTGTGCTCGGCCTCAACTCCCGCAACATTCATTTCATCGCGCGCCTGAACGCCGTCCACTGGATGACGGTTGCGAACGACAAGCTCGCGACCAAACGGCACCTCGACGAGGCCGGCGTGCCGACCCCGCGCACGCTGCTCTCGGTCGAGTCCGAGCATGAGCTGGATTACCGGCGCGCGGCGTTGAACACGACCGGCGGCTTTGCGCTGAAGCCGGCGTCGGGATCGCAGGGCCAGGGCATTGTGCTGTTCGCCGGCAGCGATGCCGACAAGTTCCGCCTGCTGAACGGCGAGACCTGGACCTATGAGCAACTGCGCGCGCATGTCCGCGACATCACGCGTGGCCTGCATTCATCGGCGGACGAGCCGGATCGTGCGCTGTTCGAGGACCTGATCCGGCCGGATGTGTTCTCGAAGTCAATTGCGCCCGCCGGCATTCTGGACATTCGCGTGCTGGTGGTCCGCGATTGGGTCGTCGCGGCCATGCTCCGCGTTCCGACGCGACAATCCGACGGCCGCGCAAATCTGCACCAGGGGGCGGCGGGCTTTTCCGTGGACCTGGCCAGCGGGCGGCTCGGCGGCGGCATACACGGTGGCCGGGTGATCGATGCGCACCCGGACAGCGGAGAATTGCTGGCGGGCCGCGTTGTGCCGCAATGGCAGGAGGTGCTGCGCATTGCCCGCGCCGCACAACAGGCTGTTCCGCTCGGCTACGCCGGCGTCGATGTCTGCCTCGACGAACGGCGCGGGCCGGTGGTCCTCGAAATCAACGCGCGGCCTGGCATCGAGATCCAGAACGCGCTGCAGAAGGGGCTGATGCCGGAGCTGCGTCACGCGCTGGCGGAAGTCACATGAAACTGCATTGGCAGGAAAATGGCATCGTATGGACTGCGATTGCGGTCGCTGTGATGTCGGCGCTCGTGTTCTCCGAACAGCTCGTCGCACGCCGCGAGTCGAGCCCGATCGTCGTCGTGGTCGAAGCGGCGGCGGACACCGACGACGAGTCGGCAGCCAACACAGGGTCTGCCGCGGTGCCGCTGTACGGATCGCCGGACGAGCTGACGGCGCGCGCGAAACAGTTGCTGGCCGAACCGGAGCCGAACGCGGATCTCTTGCACGAGCTCGCGCGCCAGGCGCGTGCGTTCAGCAGGTACGAACTCGCCGACGAACTGCTCGCGCGCGGCCTGGTGCTCGCGCCGGATCGAGTGGAATCGCTGTTTCTCCGCGCCCGCACACAGTCGGACCTCGGGCATCGTGAACGCGCGGTCGAGCTGTATGAAATCGTGCTGGTGCGTTCGCCCAATCACCAGAAAGCCACCTACAACCTCGGCGTGCTGGCGCGCCACGCAGGGGAGTACCCGCGCGCCGAGCAGTACCTGACGCGGGCGGCAGCGATCTCGAGCGGCCGCATCAAATCGAAGGCGCTGCACCAGCTCGGACTCGTCCACAGTGCAACCGGACGCTGGGACCAGGCGGCGCAGTATCTGCGCGAGTCGGTCAATCTGCGGCCGGACGCCACGCGGGTCTGGCTGGATCTCGGCAATGCCGAGTGGAAGCGCGACCGTCTGGACGACGCCCATGCCGCCTTCGACAAGGCGCTGGCGCTCAACCGACGCCTCGCAGACGCGCATCTGGCGATGGGCCTGCTGGAACAGGAGCGCGGCAATCACACGACTGCGGGCAAGCACCTGACGCAAGCGGTCAAGCTCGACGGTGAGAACGCCACTTACCGAAAGGCGCTGGCGCGCCACCTGCTGACCGGCGACGACGCCTCGAAGGCGCGCGGTGCCCTTGCCTGGTTGTCCCGGAATGCCGACCAGGAAGCTGATCGCGCCTATGCGAATGCCATGCTGGCGCTGCTCGATCGTGACAGCGAGCGCATGCTGCAGGAAGTGCGGCGGGCCGAATCACTGCAACCTGGCGGCTACGACGACGCAATCGAACAGGCCGCACTCGTGCTGCACGAGCAGAAGCGTTACCCGGAAGCCCGTGCATTGCTCGAGTTGCTGCTGAAGCGGCCCTCGCCCGATCCGGATGTGCTGCTGGTGGCCGCGCGCACCGCGTCGCGACTTGGGCAGATGAAGGATGCCGAGGCCCTCCTGCGGCGCCACTTGAAGCTGCGGCCCGAGAACTCCGAGGCCTGGTTCCAGCTCGGGCGCGTGCTGTCCGAGCGCAGTGACGTCGCCGGAGCGATCGATGCGTATCGCGCGAGCCTCACCCGCAACCCGGGCGCGCGCAATACGCAACTCAATCTTGCGGTGCTGTATGCGCGCAACGGCAACGAACGCGAGGCGCTGCAGCTCTATGGCCAGATCCTGAAGACGCACCCGCGCTACACGCCGGCCTTGCTGAATCGTGCCCGGATGCACGAGCGCGCCGGCCGCGATGCCGAGGCCGTCGCCGATCTCGACAACGCGATGCGCGTTGCACCCGGGGATGCGGGCATTCGTGACCGCCTTGCAAGGCTGCTGCTGCGCAGGGGCGAGACCGACCGCGCCCGGGTGCTGCTGTCGGAAGCGGTCGCCGAAGCGCCCGGCAATCCGGAAGTGCGGCTGCTGCTTGCGGAAACCGAGCTGCAGGCAGGACGCCGTGCCGATGCGCTGCGGGAACTCAATCGTGCCGCCGCCCTCGCCGGCGACGACACGCGACTGTGGGCC
>JANNKZ010000257.1:0-14198 GCA_031396515.1 Gammaproteobacteria bacterium | reverse complement strand
GTAACGCAGGCGCCGGTCGCCCGTTGCCTGCGCCTCGAGCGCAATCCAGCGCTCGTTCGCGTACCAGAGGTCGATTTGAACGTCGCGCCCGCTGATGCGATGGCGGCTGGCCGAGACCGGCTGGCCGCGCACCATGACGGTGTCGCGCCCTTCGTCCGTGACGCGGACGGACACGAGCTGACCGTTCTGGGCGTTTAGCAGCGCCGTTGCGTCCAGGATCCGGGGATTCCAGTAGGCGAAGCTCATGACGCAGCCGTCATGCAGGTCGTCGCCCGTCTTGTGCTGGACGCGCAGCGAGCCGTCGCGTCTGGACGCGCGGACCGTCTGGCGCTTGCCATTGGCTTCGGTGCTCGCGTCCATCGACTGCAGGCAGTCGCCGTCCCAGCGCTCGACCGCCTGATGCCGGTAGCGCCACGCGTTGATAAAGAGGAGTTTCACGTCGAAACTCGCTTCGCTGCGCAGTTCCCGGGAATGTCCGGCGCCCTGCAGCGAGAACGCATGGCGCCCGATCTCGCGACCATCGAGCAGCACGCGAAAGTTCCACGCGCCGGTCTCGGCCGGCGTTGCAGTCGACGCTGCGAGGAGCAGCAGGGTAGCGCAGATCCGTTGCATCAGGCGCTCCGCGGCGGTCCGGGAAAAAATGCGTTCGTACGCCGCACGTACTCGCGGTAACCGGGCCTGCGTTCCGCGATGTTCTTCTCGAGCAGCGTGACGCCGGAGACCCGCAGCAGCAGCACGGAGATCAGGATCGGCGAGAACACCGTCCACCAGGCGCCGGCTGCGAGCGCAATGAGCCAAAGGCCCCACCAGACGCAAAACTCGCCGAAGTAGTTGGGATGCCGCGTATACCGCCACAGCCCGCGGTTCATGACGGCGCCGGCATTGGCCGGATCATCCTTGAAGCGCACGAGCTGCGCGTCCGCGACGGTTTCGACTGTGATACCCAGAATCGCGACAACGGCGCCCACGAGGTCAAGCGCGACGACGGGGCTGGCGAGGCCCTGCGCTGCGGCAACCGGGGCCGCGATCAGCCAGGCGAGCACCGCCTGCAGGGCGAACACGAGATACAGGCTCTTCCATTTGAATCCGGGTTCGTTACGGGAGCGGATCGCTTGGTAACGATGGTCCTCCGGCGCCCGCCAGTTGCGATCCGCCAGGTGGGCTGCGAGCCGAAGCGCCCAGCAGGCCACCAGACCGAGCGCGAGCGATGCGCGCGTGCCGGACTCGGGACTCGCGATCGCCATGACCAGCGCGCCGAGCAGCACGAATAGCGACCAGGCGATGTCGACGAGGCCGACGTTGCGCCGGACGGTCGCGACGATCCAGGCGATCAGCGCCAGGCCGAGCATTGCCGGCAGCGACAGCAACCAGAGTGCAACCACACTCATGACGGCACATACCCGTCAAAGCGCCGCGCCGCACCCATGAGCGCCGGCGCGAGGATGGCCCAGCCGATTGCGATTGCCGTCAGGGCGAGCCCCGTGGCGACGAACTCCATCGCGCCGAGCTTGGCGCCGGCCCAGTACGCAGCCGGTCCACCGATCGCGCCGAATGCGGCTGTCAGCAACGGGTACTGCCGCACGGCTCGCAGCGATACGTTGAGCGTGGTCGCAAAGAGCGCCCACAACGCCACCATCCAATAGGGCGCAGCGCCCTCGATCAGTACACCACTTTCAAACCGCACCCAAGCCGTCTGCAACAGCAGCGTTTCGAACGCGGCGCCGATCAGGACCGCGAGCGCAACCAGCACCAGCTCACGGGCCGGGCGCGCAGCCCGCCACAGGTGCCAGCCGACGATCGCGGCCACCGCAACAACGCCGATCCAGGGTTTGTCATCGGCGGCGCCGAGTACGCAGGTGAACCAGCCGGCCTGGAACAGCAGCAGGTTGAACAGGGCGTTCATGTCCGGTCGCCCGATTGCGGGCCGCGGCCGCTATCTGGCCCGCGCTCGAACAGATAGTGGCTCACCCACCATTCCTGACCGTCGCGATAGCCGAAGAGCTCCGCGCAGGCGATGAAAAAGATGCGCCATCGTTGCAGCCATTGCGCGGAAGCAGCTTCGCCGTATGCCGCGGCCAACACCATTCGCGCCTCCTGGCGACGCTCGTCGAGGTTGGCAAGCCAGGCATTGGCGGTCCGTTCGTAGTGGCGACCGTCCCAGCGCCAGCGTCGCAGGAGGCGAAGCGGACCGTGGCAGCGGAGCGCCAGGTCGTCGCTTGGCATCATCCCGCCCGCAAAGAAATGCCGGCTCATCCAGTCGGCCGGGCCATCGTCAGCGAAGGCATACGGCGTCGAGCGGTGACAGAAAACATGCATGAAGAATCGTCCGCCCGGCCGCAGCCAGTCGTGGATGTCCGTCATCAGCCGGCGCCAATTCCGCATGTGCTCGAACATTTCGACGGAAATGACGCGGTCGTAGCGATCTGTCGGCCGGAACTGGTTCATGTCGGCAGTGATCACCGAGACGTTGTGCAAGCCCCGCCGTGCAGCCTCGCGCTCGATCCACGCCCGCTGGGAATGCGAATTGGACACGGCCGTGATGCGACTTCCCGGGTATTGCTCCGCCATCCAGAGCGTGAGCGAGCCCCAACCGCAGCCGAGTTCCAGGATCGATTGCCGATCCGAGAGTTCCGCGCGCTCGCAAGTTGCTGCCAGCGCGGCGGACTCGGCATCGGCGAGGGAGTTCGTGCCCGCAGGCCACCAGGCGCAGCTGTATTTGCGGCGCGGGCCGAGTGCGAGCGCAAAGAACTCCGCTGGCACCTCGTAGTGCTGCTCGTTCGCGCTGTGCGGCACCAGCGCGATCGGAGCATCGGCCATCAGATCCAGGAAGCATTCGGCGATCGCCGCGGATCGTGTGGCGTCATCGGCGGCGATCTCGTGCAGTCGCTGATCGCAGAGCCGGCGCACGGCGCTCCGGATCACCGCATCCGGGACCAGCCCCTGCTCGACCCAGTCAATGGCGAGCCGCACGACCGCGCTCATGGTCGCGCGTCCACGCGCGCGAGCGCGAGCGCGATCAACCGGATGCCGTCCTCGAGTTCGACGCCGAGCGCGACCGCGCCCGCGGCCGCAATGGCGTGTCGGTGGCGCAGTGCCGTGGGTCCCCCCACGAAGACGGGTACCCGCGCGAGCCTCACGAGCTCGGGCAACATCGCCTCGAGAAAACCGGCCACCGGTTCGACCGAGGAGGAGATGACGATGGCATTGCAGCCCGCGCGCCGCACGGCTATCGCGACATCCGGTATCGGCGTGTCCGCGCCGAGCAGCACGGTCCTGAGCCCCGCTGCCTGTGCTTCGAGCGCGAACAGCAGGAGGCCGAGCTCGTGCTGTTCACCGGGCGCGCAGGCGGCCAGGACCCGCGGGCCGGTCGCATAGCGCATGCGATGCTGCATGCGAGCGCCGAGTTTGCTGCGCAGGTGCATCGCGAAGAAATGCTCTTCGGCGATGGCGCCTGGAATGTCCTGCCAGCGGGTTCCGAGGTGCACCAGGAGCGGCATAATCAACTGGCGCGTGATTTGATCGATCGGGTGGATCGACAGTGCTTCGTCGTAGATCCGGTCGAGTTCCGGCTCGTCGAAACGGGCGATTGCGGCGGCCATGCGGTCGAGGTATGCCGGCCAGGGGCCGTTGGCTCGCGACCCGTCCGGGGATTCGGCGTCGAGCAGTTCGCGCACACGCCCGATTCGGATACCACGCTCGACCAGCGCCAGCACCCGCCGTATGCGTTCGACGTCCTGATGTGAGTAAAGACGGTGCCCTTTAGGTGTGCGCAACGGCCGCAACAGCGCATAGCGCCGTTCCCAGGCGCGCAGCGTCCGGGCATTTACGCCGGTGAGCGTGGCCATGGTGCGAATGGGCAGCCGTTCACGGGCAGTACCCACTGATGGTTCGCTGGGTGATGTCTTCACAGTGATGCAAATAGTATGCAAAAGATCATAAGTAAACAAATGTATGCACTAAAAGTTATGCAAACAATACTTGAAGCGACGGATACCCAGGCAGCGGCGAATGCGTTCCGGCTATGGCAAGGTGACGCCCACGAGCAGGCTCGCGGCACGCCCTACCGATGAATACGAGCAGAGACGAAAATTGGATGCGCCGCGCGCTCGAACTCGCCGCGCGCGCGGAGGCGGAGGGCGAAGTCCCGGTCGGCGCGCTCGTCGTGCGCGACGAGGTCGTGCTCGGCGAGGGCTGGAACCGGCCGGTCGGCACGCATGACCCGACGGCCCACGCCGAGATGCTGGCGCTGCGCGCCGCGGCGGCCACGGCAGAGGACTACCGCCTCGGCGAGGCGACGCTCTACGTCACGCTCGAACCCTGCCCGATGTGCGCGGCGGCGATCGCGCATGCAAGGATCGCCAGGCTGGTGTTCGGTGCCTGGGACCCGCGCCAGGGCGCGGCCGGCAGCGTCTTCAACCTCGTGACGGCCCCCGCGATGAGTCACCGCGTGGATGCCTTCGGCGGCGTGCTGTCGGAGGACTGCGGCGCGCTGCTAAAGCGCTTCTTCGCCGCCCGCCGCTGACGGCGGTTCCACCGACATCCAGCGCAGCAATTCCGCGTAGGTCTGCACGTTTCGCACGAAGCCGACCGGCTCCCAGCCGCGCGCATAGCCGCGCTTCGTCCGTGTGAACCAGCGCTCTTGCGCCAGCAACGGCAGGGTTTCGCGCACATCCGGCCAGGCGTCGGGATTCTTCTTCCGGCTCTGCGTCAGCACGCGCGCATCTTCCAGATGGCCGTAGCCGACGTTGTAGGCGGCGAGCGCGAGCCAGGTGCGGTCGGGGTCCGGGATGCGTTTGGGAATCGTCTCGCGGACCAGGCGCAGGTAGCGCGCGCCGCCCAGTATGCTGTCGCGCGGGTCGTCGCGATTGCGCACGCCGACGCGCTGCGCGGTCTCCGCGGTCAGCATCATGAGTCCGCGCACGCCGGTCGGCGACACGGCGGCTTCGTCCCAGCGCGATTCCTGGTAGCCGATCGCGGCCAGCAGCCGCCAGTCGATGCCGGTTTCTGCCGCGGCCTCCTCGAACCACTGCCGGTAGCGTGGCAGCCGCTCGCGCACGCCGCTGACGAAGTTTGCGGCATCCACGCGATCGAAGCGCACCAGCGAGCGCCGGTGACGCTCGAGGATCTCCGCGAGCTTGCCGATCGCCCCGATCTCGGCGAAGTAACGCTCGACCTCCGGCAGCAGGTCGGTGCTCCGCGGCGCGAGTGCCCAGGCGATCGCCTCGGATTCGGCAAGCTTGAAGGCGGGTCGCAGGTCGGGATGGAAATGCCTTCCCAGCGAGAATTCGGTCGAGTCGGCGACCGTCACGTCGGCCTCGCCGTTCGCCACCATCGCCAGCAGGTCGAGCGGATCCCGCCCTTCGACTTCGTTCCAGCGCAGGGCCGGGTGTTCCTTCGCCAGCGCCGCGAGTCCGGCGGCGTGGGTCGAGCCCTTGATCACGACGACGCGGCGGCCGGCCAGGTCGGCCGGCCCGCGGGGCAGTGGGTCCGACACGCGGTAGACGATATGCTGGTCGATATGCTGGAACACCGGCCCGAGCAGCGCCTGCTGCTGACGCGCCTCGGTTGCGATGATGCCGGCGGCCGCGATCTGCGCGCGGTTGCGTCGCAACTCTTCGAGTGCGGCGGCGCCGGTCGGCGCGAGCCGGATGTCGAGTTCCACGCCGAGGCGGCGCGCAAAACCGAGGGCGAGTTCGTACTCCGGACCCTCGGGCCCTGCAGCGCCTTCGTAATACGCAAGCGGGCTGTTGCGCGTGACGACGGTGAGGAATCCCTGGAGGCGGACCTGCTCCCAGGCGCCCGGCATGCGTGAACACGTGCCGATCACGAGCGACGTCAGGATGATGGCCGGAACGGCGAAACGGCTGCGAATATCCCTTCGCCGTGCGGCGGACTGCGCGAGCTCCGGCTCCATTGTTGTAGAATACCGCCTCCGGTCAGGGCCGCGACGACGGCCGTCCGGAATCCCGCGCGGAGAGGTACCGAAGCGGTCATAACGGCACCGACTCGAAATCGGTTGAGGGCATTACGCTCTACGTGGGTTCGAATCCCACCCTCTCCGCCAGTTTCTGCAGCAGGGTCCGCGCCGGGCCCGGGGGTGCGGCGATCGCGAACTCCGGACCTGCACCCGTGCTGCTGACGGCCGACCGGCCGCGCGACAGGTCGCTCCTCCGTTGGGTCTGGCGCTCGTACGTGCGTAACGCACTCGTGCCGTTGCTGCTCGTCGAGTTGCTGCTGGTTGCCGCCTATCTCGCGAGCCATGCCTGGTCGCTCAACCGCCACGTCGAGGCGCTCCGCGAAGTGGCGCGCGAGGAGCTCTCGCGCATTGCCAATGACCAATCGGCCGTGATCGAGCTGCAGTTCGGCCGCGTCGCCAGCCTGGTCGACGTGCTGCGCCGCCGGGCGGAGGATGCGCTTGCGGCGCCAGGCGAGGATGCCGGCCCGGAGCAGCGTCAGCGGCGGCTCGCAGCGGTGCAGCAGTTGATGCAGGATATTGCCGACGTCAGCGCATCGATCGTCCGAAGCTACGTCGACACCAGCGACGTCGTCGTCAAGGCTGCGTCCCTCGCGCCGACGCGGTCCGGTGCGCGCGACACGGTTGCGGACAACCACCCCGTGGTCTGGACCGACGCCGTACCCAATACCGATGGACCGGGCTGGATCGTCTCCGCGCTCGCACCGGTGTATCGCGGCGATACGATCGACGCAGTCATCGTCGCCGACGTCATGATCGACCAGATTGCCGCGAACGTCCGCGGTCAGCAGATCCCCTGGAACGGCTCTGCGGCACTGATCGGCAGCAACGATGTCGCGCTCGTACAGTCCCCCGCAGCCGGGCCGCAGTTCGGGCGCGGCGAATTGCCGGCGATCCGGGCGAAGTTCGGCGGCGCGGCCTCCGGCACGGCGACGCTCGCCAGTGCCGAGCCGCACCTGGTCGCCTGGGCCACGATCCCGTCGACCGGCTGGAAGCTCGTCACGCTGGCGCCGGAGGAGGCCGTCTTCGGCCCATCGCGCACGCTGTCGGATGACCTCGTCGCGATCGGCTGGATCATGCTGGGTGGGCTGTTCGGCTTTTACCTGATCTTCTTCACGTTCCTGTACCGCCGCGCGCAGGCCGTGGCCCGCTCAATATCGGAGCCGCTGGCGGAAATCGAGCGCATGGCTCATCGCATCGCGATCGGCTACTACGAGCACGCGCTGCCGGCCTTCGAGGTCAGCGAGTTTCGCCACACCGCGGGCGAGCTCGAGCGCATGGGCCGCCTGCTCGGCGATTCCAACCGCGCGCGTGAATCGGCGGAGACGCGCCTGACCGAGCGCAACGAGGAGCTGTCGACGATCCTGAGCCTGTCGCCGGACGGACTCGTGTCCTTCGACGCTGCGGGCGTCGTTACCGAGACCAATCCCGCTTTCCTCGACATGACCGGCTGGTCACGCGATCAACTGATCGGCCGTTCGCGCTCCGAATTCTGGTCGCGGCTGGCCGCCCTGGGGGAGGAGCCCGAACCCGAAACCGAATCCGGCGTCCCGGTAATCCTGCGCCTGCAGCGACCGCACCCGCTCGTGCTCGAATGCCGCGTCGTCGGCGCAACTGGCGGCGCCAAGGTCGCGTATTTTCGCGACGTCACGCGGGCGGACGAACTCGACCGCACCAAGAGCCGGTTCCTGGCGACCGCTGCGCACGAACTGCGCACGCCGATTGCGGTCATCACGGGCTATACCGAGTTTCTCGAGGACAGCGAGCCGCCGGCGCGCCAGCGGCGCGAGATCCTCGCAACGATGCGGCGGCACGGCGACCAGATCACCGGCATCGTGACCGAGCTCCTCGACCTCGCGCGCATCGAAGCGCGGGCCGGGCGCGACTTCACGCTGCTGCGGCAGCCGCTCGCGCCGGCCGTGCGCAGTTTCGTCGAGACCTTCCGCATCGGCGAGGACGCGCGCGTGCCGCTGCTCACGGGGGACATCGGCGATGCGGAGGTCGTCATCGACGCCGACAAATTCACGCAGGCGCTCGGCAACGTGCTGTCGAATGCCTGCAAGTACTCGCCGCCCGGTAGCCCCGTGACGGTCGGGCTCGTGGCGGCCGACGCGGAAGTCGGCGTGCAGGTCCGCGACCAGGGCGAGGGCATGGACGAAGAGGTGCTACGCCGCGTGTTCGAGCGCTTCTATCGCGGCGAGAGCGCGGCCGGCGTGCCGGGCAGCGGGCTCGGCATGAGTATCGTCAAGGAGATCATGGACATCCACGGCGGGCGGGTCGGCATCACCAGTCGTCCCGGGCGCGGAACGACCGTGACATTATGGCTTCCGCGCGCCGTTTCGCGCGGTTGACGCACCGGGGGTGCCTCTTTACGATGCCCGGCCCCGGCAAGACGATGGTGGCTCGCGCCGGTTCCTCCGCGACGATCAGCCGTGAACCCCGCCAGGCCCGGAAGGGAGCAACGGTAGCGGTGGCATCGGGTGCCGGAGGGGTGCTGGCGCGGGCCGCCTCCATCCGGTAGCGTCGTTCGGCTACCGGTTGCCGCCGTCTAGGACATCGATGAGCTACCTGGTCCTCGCGAGAAAATGGCGCCCGCGCAGCTTCAACGAGCTGGTCGGCCAGGAGCACGTGCGCCAGGCGCTCGTCAACGCGCTCGATTCCGGTCGCATCCATCACGCCTTCCTGTTCACCGGCACGCGCGGCGTCGGCAAGACCACGATCGCCCGCATCCTGGCGAAGTCGCTCAACTGCGAACGCGGCGTCGGTTCAAGTCCCTGCGGCGAATGCGGCACCTGCCGGGAGGTGGACGAAGGCCGGTTCGTGGACCTGATCGAGGTGGACGCCGCGTCCCGTACCAAGGTGGACGACACGCGCGAGCTTCTCGAGAACGTCCAGTACCTGCCGACGCGCGGTCGCTACAAGGTGTACCTGATCGACGAAGTGCACATGCTGTCGACGCATTCGTTCAACGCACTCCTGAAGACACTCGAGGAGCCGCCGCCGCACGTCAAGTTCCTGCTCGCGACGACTGATCCGCAGAAACTGCCGGTCACGGTGCTGTCGCGCTGCCTGCAATTCAACCTCAAGCGCCTGCCGTCGGCGCTGATCGCAGAGCGCCTGCAGCAGATCCTGAAAGCGGAGGGCGTGCCCGCGGAGCCCGCAGCCGTCGCGCTCCTGGCACGCGCAGCGGACGGCAGCCTGCGCGATGCGCTATCGCTGCTCGACCAGATGCTCGCCTTCGGTGCGGGTCGGGTCGGCGAGGCCGATGCGCGCGCGATGCTTGGCACGGTGGACCGCCAGCGCGTGGTCGGTCTGGTCGAGCGGCTCGCCGCGCGCGACGCCCGCGGCGTGATGGAGGCGATCGCGGCGATCGACGAATTCGCGCCGGACTACGGCCAGCTCCTGGACGAGATCGCAGCCCTGCTGCAAAAGGTCGCTCTTCGCCAGGCGGTGCCGGACCTTGCGGAGGACGAAATCTACGACCCGGCGCTGCTCGCAGCGCTCGGCGCGCAGGTGCCGGCGGAGGAACTGCAGCTCTGCTTCCAGATCGCGATCCTGGGCCGCCGCGACCTCGACCTCGCGCCCGATCCGCGCACCGGCATCGAGATGACACTGTTGCGAATGCTCGCATTCCGGCCGGCCGATGCCGGCAATGTGGTGCGCGCCGCCGCGCCCGTTGCGCGCCAGGCGCCGCCCGCCGCGGCGCCCGCGGCCGGCGGCTGGCCGTACCTGCTGGCGCGCCTGGATCTGAAAGGACCGGCACGCCAGCTCGCTGGCCACTGCCAGCTGGTTGCGCGCGAGGGCAATCGTTTTCACTTCCTGCTGGATGAGCGTGCGCAGTCACTGCACACGCGCCAGCTGGAAGACCGCTTCGCGCAGGCCCTCGGCCAGGCGCTCGGTGGACCCGCCATCGTCGAGATCGAAGTCGGCGGCACAGGCGACACGCCGGCGCGGCGCGACGAGCAGGCACGCGACCAGCGCCTCGAGAAGGCGCGCGCGGCGCTCGAGCAGGATCCCAAGGTGCAGGCGCTGCGGGACCGTTTCGGCGCCGTGGTGCAGCCGGATTCGATCAAGCCGGTCGGGTAGAATGTTGGAACCGCGGATCGTCCCCCGCATGGGCGCGACCGTGTGCGATATTCGTCCCTGGTAAGGCGCGAGGAGTGTGATGTATCGCGTGATACATGAGCGACGAGCAACGCAGCCAGGGACGAATATCGCCCGGTCCCTGCGGGTTACGCGCTCCATGCGGGAGAAGATCCGGGGTTCCCTATGAAACCGAATCTCGGCCAGCTCATGCGCCAGGCACAGCAACTGCAGGCGAACATGCAGAAAGCCCAGGAACAGCTCGGCGCCCTCGAAGTCACCGGCGAGTCCGGTGGCGGCATGGTCAAGGTCGTCATGAACGGACGCCACGAGGTGCGGCGCGTGCAGATCGATCCGTCGGTGGACGCCTCTGACCGGGACATGCTCGAGGATCTCGTCGCCGCGGCCTGCAACGACGCGGTGCGCCGCGTCGGCGAAGCCGTGCAGCAGCACATGGCCGGCGCGATGGGCGGCATGCAGCTGCCGCCGGGCATGAAACTGCCGTTCTGACGGCCACCCCGTGAAGTATTCCCCCGGCCTGAGCCGCCTGATCGAGGCCCTGCGCGTGCTGCCGGGCGTCGGTCCCAAGTCCGCCCAGCGCATGGCATTTCACCTGCTCGAACGCAACCGCGACGGCGGACGCGCGCTGGCGCGCGCGCTCGAGGAAGCGGCAGCGAACGTGGTGCATTGCCGGCGCTGCCGCATGCTGACCGACGGCGAACTCTGCGAGATCTGCCTGGCGCCGAAGCGCGACGCTTCGGTGCTATGCATCGTCGAGTCGCCGGCGGACGTCGTCGCGGTCGAACAATCGGGCGGTTACGGTGGGCGCTACTTCGTGTTGATGGGACACCTGTCGCCGCTCGACGGCATCGGCCCGGAGCAGCTCGGGCTCGGCCGTCTCGAAGCGCTACTCGAAGAAGGGGGAGTCCGCGAGGTGATCCTCGCGACCAATCCGACGGTCGAGGGCGAGGCGACGGCCCATTTCATCGGCGAACTGGTGCAGCGGCGCGGCATCCGCGCCTCCCGCATCGCGCACGGCGTGCCGGTCGGCGGCGAACTCGAGTACGTGGACGGCGGCACGCTCGCGCACGCCCTCGCCGGGCGCCAGATCATCGCCTGATCCGCGGCGACCGCGCCGCCATCTCGGCGGCGAGTTCCAGCAGTTTCCGGTAGCTCGCGAGGCGCCGCGCGGCGATTGCGCCGGCGGCAGCCGCCGCGATCACCGCGCAGCCGGGCTCGCGGCCGTGCAGGCAGTCGGCGAACCGGCAGCCAGCGCCCGCGGCGGCGATTTCGCGGAAGCCGCCCGCGATGTCGCGCGGGGCGGGCAGCGGCGGCGCGAAGTCGCGTACCCCCGGCGAGTCGATCAGCTCGCCCCCGGTCGGCAACCGGTACAGCGAAGACGTCGTCGTCGTGTGGCGTCCGCTCTCGCTCGCGCGCGACACCTCGTCCACCGCCGCCTCGACGCCCGGCACCAGCCGGTTGATCAGCGAACTCTTGCCGACGCCCGACTGGCCGACCAGCACACTGGTCTCGCCGTCGAGACGGAGCGCGAGTTCGCGGACGCCGTCCTCGGTGCGCTTGCTCGTGCGCACGACCGGGTAGCCGATGGCGGCGTAATCGGCGAGCGCCTCGTCGAGCGAGGCGTGCGCTGCGGCGAGGTCGCTCTTGTTGGCGACGATGCAGCCGCGCAAGCCGGCCCATTCCGCCGCCGCGAGATACCGGTCGCAGAGGCCGAAATCGGCGGCGGGAACCGGCGCGACGACCACCGCGAGCTGCGACAGGTTGGCCGCCACGGGTTCGGTCTCGCCGCGCTGGCTCAGGCGTGCGAGCACAGTGCGACGCGGCAGTACCGCCGTCACGAGGCCTTCGGCGCCTTCGCCGGTGGCCGGTTTCCAGTTCACGAGATCGCCGCAGACAACGGCCAGGCGCCGGCTCTGCAGCCGGCAGCGCAGGCGCGCTCCCGCATCGACCTCGACTACCGCGTCGCGGCCATGGCTGGCGACGACGCGACCCTTGCGCGCGTCCACGTCGCCCGCCGGCTTCATGCCGGGGCGCCGCGCAAGCGGGCGATACGATCAATCGCCGGCGGATGCGAGGCGTGGAAAGCGATATACAGCCGGTCAGGCGTCAGCGTGGTCGCATTGTCGCCATAGAGCTTGACGAGCGCATTCGCAAGCGACGCTGCGTCGGCATGGTGCGCCGCATAGGCGTCGGCCTGGAATTCGTGGCGGCGCGACAGCCAGGCCCCGAGCGGCTGCAGCGGCAGCAGGAACACCGGCGCGACCAGCGCAAAGAGCAGGAACAGCGTATGAGTGGCGCCGGCCGTCACGCCGAGCGCGGGCTGGAACCAGGCCTGCCCGGCGAGCCAGGCGAGTACCGCGAATCCGCCGAGCGCGGCGGCGAGCGACCAGACGATGCGCCAGGCGACGTGGCGCAGCCGGAAGTGGCCGAGTTCGTGCGCGAGCACAGCCTGCACTTCGGATGGCGCGAGCGATTGCAGCAGCGTGTCGAAGAACACGATGCGCTTGGCGCGGCCGAGCCCGGTGAAGTAGGCGTTGCCGTGGCTGCTGCGCCGCGACCCGTCCATGACGCGCACGCCGCGCGGCTCGAATCCGCAACGGCGTGCGAGCGCTTCGACGGCGCTGCGCAGTTCACCGTCCTCGAGCTCGTGGAAGCGGTTGAAGAGCGGCGCAATCAGCCGCGGCCAGGCCCAGCCGAGCAGCAACGAAAAGAGCGCCCATCCGCCCCAGGCCCAGAGCCACCACTGCCGGCCGAGGAGCGGCATCGACCACAGCAGCGCCGCGACCAGCGGCAGCAGCAGCACCGCCGAGATGGCGAGGCCCTTGGCGAGGTCCAGAGCGAACAGCCTGGGCGTCGTGCGATTGAAGCCGAACCGCGCTTCGATGCCAAAGGTGCTCCACAGGTCGAATGGCAGTCCGCAGGCGACGAGCAGCAGGGCGACCGCCGCGACGACCGCGACACCGTGCGCGGTCGGGCCCAGGCCGGAACCCGCGATCGCGGCATCGATCGCGGCGATGCCGCCGCCGATGGTGAGCGCGAGGAGGATGACGGCACTCGCCGCGGCCTGCGCCATCGAGGCGCGCACGAGCGCCACCGTGTAGTCCGCGGCGCGTGCGTGCTGCTCCGGCGTGATCGCGCCGGCGAACGGGGCGGGCACCTGATGGCGGCTGCGACGGACCGCGGCAGCCTGACGCCACAGTAGCCACTCGCGGAGCGCGAGTCCGGCGACGGTGAGCGCGACGAACAGGACGGTGAACGGGTGCATGGCGGGCGGCGAGCGGCACTCTAGCCTCTGCTAAGATTCGCGGCAACATGCCGCGCGAAGACCGCCTGATCTGGATCGACCTCGAAATGACGGGCCTCGTGCCCGACACCGACCGCATCATCGAAATCGCGACCGTGGTTACCGATGCCGACCTGCGGGTCATCGCCGAGGGGCCGGTGATCGCGGTCCACCAGAACGACACGGCGCTCGCCGCGATGGACGAGTGGAATACCCGCACCCACGGCGCGAGCGGGCTCATTGCGCGCGTGCGCACGAGCCGTGCCAATGAGGCCGAGGCCGAGCGCGCAACGCTCGAATTCCTCGCCGCGCACGTCGAGGCGGGCAAGTCGCCGATGTGCGGCAACAGCATCTGCCAGGACCGCCGCTTCCTCGCCCGCGGCATGCCGGCGCTGGAACGCTATTTCCACTACCGGAATCTCGACGTCAGCACGATCAAGGAACTCGCGCGGCGCTGGGCGCCGGACATCGCGGCCGCGATCGCCAAGGAGTCGCGCCACACGGCGCTCGCGGATATCCACGAGTCGATCGAGGAGCTGCGCCACTATCGCGCGAAACTCTTCGCCGCGCCCTGGAACGAGCCGCGGGCTTCCGTATGACGGCGCCGGTCTGGCACCGCGGCGGCTGTCACTGCGGTCGCGTCCGGATCGAGGTGCTCGCGCCGTCCGACCTCGAATTGCTCGACTGCAACTGTTCGCTGTGCGCGCGCTCCGGCTTCCTGCACCTGATCGCGACGAAGGAACAATTCCGTTTGCTGTCCGGCGCCGACGATCTCGTCGAATACACCTTCGGCACGCACACCGCCAAGCACCGTTTCTGCAAGCACTGCGGCGTCAA
>JANNKZ010000233.1:0-23767 GCA_031396515.1 Gammaproteobacteria bacterium | reverse complement strand
CAGCAGGTTGAAGTGCTCCTGCCGGTCGCTGCGGTCGTTCTGCGTGCGCTGCTGCGCGTGCACCTTGGCGATCGCATTCGCGAACTCCGCGCCGTTCGGGTAGCGCTTGTCGGGCTCCTTGTGCATCGCCGTCGCGACCACACTCTCGAGTTCGGCCGGCAGGTCGTCGCGCAGCGACAGCATCGGCGCCGGCGTCGCATAAACGATCTGGTGCAGCAGCTTGGCGAGCGCCCCGGCGCGGAACGGCCGGTGCCCGGTCAGCAGTTCGTACATCACCGCGCCGAGTGAATACAGGTCCGAGTGGTTGGTCAGCTCGAGGGACTGCACCTGCTCGGGCGACATGTAGCTCGGACTGCCGGCGATGCCCTCGATCCGCGAGAAGTCCGCGTCGTTGTGCAGCGCGATGCCGAAGTCGATCAGCCGGAGGTCGCTGTCGGTCGTCAGCATCAGGTTGGACGGTTTGATGTCGCGGTGGATCACGCCGCGCGAATGCGCGTAGTGCAGCGCCTTCGCGCACTTGAACATCAGCGTCAGCACGTCCTCGACCGGCAGCAGGTTGTCGGGGCGGGTGTAGGCGGAAAGCGTGCGTGCGCCGTGGATGAATTCGGTAACGACGTAGTAATGGCCGTTCTCTTCGCCCGCGTCGTAGATTGGCATGATGTTCGGGTGCTGCAGCATCCCGACCATGTGGGCCTCGGACAGGAACATCTTGCGCGCCACTTTGGCGCGCGCCGGGTCGTCGTCGCCGGCGATCCGGTAGGCCTTGATCGCGACGTCGCGCCCGTAATTCGGGTCGTGCGACAGATAGACGGTGCCGGTCGAGCCGCGCCCGACTTCGCGGATCACCTCGTACTTGCCGATGCGTTCGCCGATGCCTGAATCGCCTTCCGCGGGCCGTCGGATCGTCGGCACGGTTGCGGTAGCGATGGTCAATTCCTCCCGGGCTGGCCGGCAGGCAGATGCCACCGGTGACCGTGCGAGGATATTTCGTCAAACGGAGGCGAACCGTGAACCGGATCGCGCTTCGCCGGGGGTTCCGGCGTCAGTCTGCGAAGTGGTCGAAACCGTGACCGGCCTCTCGCTCGGGCGGTGCACCGTCCACGCGCACGCTGGGCAGGTCGTCGATCGCGCCGATGCGGCGGAGCACGGCGCCCGCCTCCAGCGCCGCGAGACGCGCCCGCTCCGACGGCGGAGCGGTAAAGAGCAGCTCATAGTCGTCGCCGCCGCCGAGCGCGAAGCGCATCCGCGCCTCCGGCGCCGCGACCGAGCAAAGTCCCGCCGACAGCGGCAATTCCCGGCTGTTGATGTCGGCACCGACGCCACTCGCGGCGCACAGCTTTGCGAGATCCCCCGCCAGCCCGTCCGACACGTCGATGCAGGCTGTCGCGATGCCGCGCAGCGCCAGGCCGAGCGCCACCCGCGCCTCGGGCAACTGAAAACGGTGCAGCAGCGCATCGCGCGCTCGGCCCTGCCCCGGCAGCCGGCCCTGGAGAATAGCGAGCCCGGCGGCCGCGTCCCCCGGCGTGCCGCTGATCCAGAGATCGTCGCCCGGCTGCGCGCCCGAACGCAGGAGGGCCTGGCCCGCGGGGACAAACCCGGCGAGTGCCACGGTTGCGGTCAGCGGCCCGCGGGTCGAGTCGCCGCCGGCGAGCGCGACGCCGGTGCGGCGCGCGAGCGCATCGAGGCCGGCGGAAAATCCGGTGAGCCAGTGTTCATCCACCGACGGCATTGTCAATCCGAGTAGCGCCCACGCCGGCTCGGCGCCCATCGCCGCGAGGTCGCTGAGGTTCACTGCGAGTACGCGGTGGCCGACGAAGCGGGCATCGAGGCCGGCGGGGAAATGGGAATTCTCGACGATCGTATCGAGGGCGAACACCAGATCGGAGCCCGCCGGCGGCAGCGCGAGTGCCGCGTCGTCGCCGACCCCGAGGCGCAGGTCGTTCCGTGCAGCGCCGCGCCGCGTGAAATGCCGTTCGATCAGCTCGAATTCGCCGGCGGGCACGGCGCTCAGGTGCCCACGCCGCGCTCCGCCGCGCGGTGCGCGCGCGACGCCTTGTCGAGCACGGCGTTGACGTAGCGGTGGCCGTCGGTCGCGCCGAAGCGCTTCGCGAGCTCGACCGCTTCGTTGATCACGACCCGGTAGGGAATGTCCTGCTTCGTCATGAGTTCCCAGAGGCCCAGATGGAGGATGGCATGTTCGACCGGATCGAGCCGCGCGGGTTCGATATTCGAGAATTGCGCGAGGTCCCGGTCGAGATCCTCGGCGCCCGCGCAGATCGCCTCGAGCGCCTCGCGGAAGTACTCGGCGTCGGCGCGCGCGAAATTCGGGTCCGCGCTGTATTGCGCGTGCAGCTCCTGCCAGGCGTGGCCGCCGAGCTGGCGCTGGTAGATCGCCTGAGCCAGCAGCCGCCGGGCAGCGCTGCGCGCTCGCGCGCCGTTCTCGCCCAGGGCGCTCATGCCCGCTCCGCGAGACGCCGCAGCAACGTCGCGAGGCGGATCGCCGCTTCTGCGGCATCCGCGCCGCGGTTGCCTTCAGCGCCGCCGGCGCGCGCCTCGGCCTGCTCCTCGGATTCCGTCGTCAGCACGCCGAAGGCGACCGGTACGCCCGTCTCGTCCGCAACCCGCGAAAGTCCCTGTGCGCAGGCGGCGGCGACGTACTCGAAGTGCGCGGTTTCGCCGCGGATCACGGCGCCGAGCGCGATAATCGCGTCCGCGCGGCCCGACTCGGCGATCCGGCGCGCGACGAGCGGCAGGTCGTAGGCGCCGGGAACGCGCACGAGCTCGAGCCGCGCCGGGTCAGCGCCGTGGCCATCGAGCGACCGCACGGCGCCATCGATCAGCCGCTCGACCACGGCGTCATTGAAACGCGAGGCAACGATCGCGAATCGCAGGTCGCGCGCGTCGAGGTCTCCTTCGATGGCCGTCGGTCGCTTCATCGTCGCAGTATAGCGTCCGCGGCGCGTCAGTTTTCGTAGCCGACGACCTCGAGCCCGAAAGCGCCGATGCCCTGGAGCTGTTTCGGCGCGGACAGCACGCGCATCCGCGTCACGCCGAGATCGTGCAGGATCTGCGCGCCGATCCCGTGCGTGCGCAGAACCGCCGCATGCTCGTCGGACGGCTCCGCCGGAGCGGACGGCGCGCCGCGCGTCCGGATCGCCTGCAGCAGGGATTCCGGGTCATCGGGCGGATTTAGCACGACGACGATGCCGTTCGACTCCTGCGCGATGCGCGAGAGCGCCGCGCGCAGTGTCCAGCCGCCCTCGGCAGACTGCACGCCGAGGTCGTCGCGCAGCACGTCGTGCAGGTGCACGCGCACGAGCGGCGGCTCCGCCCCCTCCGCGGTTCCACGCACCAGCGCGACGTGCAGCGCGCCGTGAACGCGGTCGCGGTATCCGCACAGCCGAAATGCGCCGAATTCCGTCTCGACCATACGGTCCGCAATGCGCTCGATCGAACTCTCGTGTTCGAGCCGGTAGCGGATGAGGTCGGCAATCGTGCCGATGCATAGGCCGTGCGCCGCCGCGAAGCGCTCGAGATCGGGGCGGCGGGCCATCGTGCCGTCGTCGTTCAGGATCTCGACGATGACCGCCGCCGGCTCGAATCCGGCGAGACGCGCGAGATCGCAGCCGGCCTCGGTGTGACCGGCGCGCGTCAGCACGCCGCCGGGGCGCGCCATCAACGGAAAGACATGGCCCGGCTGCCGCAGGTCCTCGGCGCGGGCACCGGTCGCGACCGCGGTCCGCACCGTGTGCGCGCGATCCTGCGCGGAGATGCCGGTCGTGACGCCGGCCGCCGCTTCGATGCTGACCGTGAATTGCGTGCCGTGCCGGTCCTCGGCCTCGGCGACCATCAGCGGCAGGCGTAGCGCAAGGCAGCGCTCCGCCGTCAACGTCAGGCAGATCAGCCCGCGGCCGAAACGAGCCATGAAGTTGATGTCTTCCGCCCGCACGCACGCGGCCGCCATCAGGATGTCGCCCTCGTTCTCGCGGTCCTCGTCGTCCATGACGACGACCATGCGGCCGGCGCGCAGCGACTCCAGCAGTTCGGCGACCGTATTCATCGCGCGTACCGCGCCGCCAGCAGGCGATCGAGATAGCGGGCGACAAGGTCGATCTCGAGGTTGAGCGGCTGCCCCGCTACCAGCGCGCCGAGCGTCGTCGCCGCGCACGTGTGCGGAACCAGATCAATGACGAACCGGGCGCCCTCGACCGCGCCGACGGTGAGGCTGACGCCGTCGAGCGCGACCGAGCCTTTGGTCGCGATGAAGCGCGCGAGTTGCGCCGGCGCCTCGACCTGCGCGTGCAGCGCACCGCCCGCCTCCTCGACCTGCGCCACGCGCGCGATGCCGTCCACATGGCCGGTCACAAAGTGGCCGCCGAGCGGATCCGATGCCGCGAGCGCGGGCTCGAGATTCACGCGTGCGCCGGTCGCGAGTCCGCCGAGGGTCGTGCACGCCAGCGTCTCGGGCGAGAGTTCCGCGTCGAAGCGCGCACCTGCGAGCGCGACGACCGTCAGGCACACGCCGGACACGGCGACGCTATCCCCGACGCGCCAGGCGTCAGTCGGCAGATTGCCCGCATCGATCGACAGCCGGGCCGGATTGCCGTCGCCGCGTTCGGCGATCCGACCCATGCCCCTGACGATTCCGGTAAACATCGCGTGGCTCAGTGGCGCCGCGGGCGCAGGCGGATGAGCAGGTCGTCGCCGACGTCCTGGCGGCCGGTGATCGAGAACTCGAGTCGGTCGGCCATCGACTTCGGCGTCGGCAGGTTGACGAGCCGCCGAGAGTCCGGGCCGAGGAGCGCCGGCGCGAGATAGAGGAGGAGTTCGTCGGCGAGCCCCGCCGACAACAGCGCACCGGCGAGGCCCGCGCCGCATTCGGCGAGCAATTCATTCACCTGGCGCTCGGCGAGGAGCGCAAGCGCCGCCGACAGGTCGACGCCACCACCGGCGGCCGCGACGCGGACGACGTCCGCGCCGGCAGCACGCAGCGCCTCCGCCCTTCCGGCATCGTCCGTCGTGCAGACGACCAGGAGTTTCCCCGGGGGCGCCACGATGCGCGCGGCGGGCGACATGCGAAGCTGCGAATCGAGCACGACGCGCAGCGGCTGGCGGGTCGCCTCGGGCAGGCGCACGTCGAGCCGCGGATCGTCGGCGAGGATCGTGCCGCTGCCGGTCATCACAGCGGAGGAACGCGCGCGCAACTTCTGCACGTCCGTGCGCGCAGCCTCGCCGGTGATCCAGCGACTCTCGCCGCCCGGCAGCGCCGTACCGCCGTCGAGGCTGGCCGCGAGCTTCACGACGACCCAGGGCCGCGCGCGCTCCATGCGCGAGATGAACCCGGGGTTCAGGTCGCGGCATTCCTGCTCCATCACTCCGCCCGCGACCGCGATGCCGGCCGCCGCGAGCTGCTCGATGCCCTTGCCGCCGACGCGCGGGTTCGGGTCGCGCATCGCGTAGACGACGCGCGTGATCCCCGCCGCGATCAGCGCCTCCGTGCAGGGCGGCGTGCGGCCGTGGTGACAACAGGGCTCGAGCGTCACGTACGCGGTCGCACCGCGCACCGGACGCTGCGCCGCGACCAGCGCCGCGCGCTCCGCGTGCGCTTCGCCCGCGCGCGCATGCCAGCCCTCGGCAATCACGTGCTCGCCGTCGGCGATGACGCAACCGACGCGCGGATTCGGGTCCGTCGTCCACAGGCCACGCTCCGCGAGCTCGAGCGCGCGTGCCATGTGGCGCCGGTCGACTGCCTCGTGCGCATTCATGGCTTGCCGCGCCCCTGCGACGGCAGCAGCGACATCTGGCCGGCCGCCGGATCGTTCTGGCGGCTCTTGCCGAGCTGCTCGATCTGCTCCCGGAACGAATCCACATCCTGGAAGCGGTGGTAGACCGAGGCGTAACGCACGTAGGCTACTTCATCGAGCGTGCGCAGCTCTTCCATGACGATCTCGCCGATGGTGCGCGAGGCGACCTCGCGCTCACCGAGCACGCGCAGCCGGTGCGCGATGCGCTCGATCGCCGATTCGACTTCGTCGCGCCCGACCGGCCGCTTCTCGAGTGCCTTGGTGATGCCGGCGCGCAACTTGTGCTCGTCGAAAGATTGGCGCGTCTGGTCGTTCTTGACCACCTGCGGCATGACGAGCTCGGCGGTCTCGAACGTGGTGAAGCGCTCGCCGCAGGCCTGGCACTCGCGCCGGCGACGGATCTGGTGCCCCTCGCCCGCGAGGCGCGAGTCCGTCACCTTCGTGTCGTCGTGGTTGCAAAACGGGCAGTGCACTCGCCCTCCCCGCGCGCTCAGCCGTAGACGGGAAAGCGCCGGCAGATCGCGAGCACCTGCTCGCGCACGCGGCCGATCGCCGACTCGTCCGCGACGTCGTCGAGTACGTCGGCGATCCAGCCGCCGACCTGGCGCGACTCATCCTCGCCGAAGTCGCGCGTCGTGATCGCGGGCGTACCGATGCGCAGGCCGCTCGTCACAAACGGCGGGCGCGGGTCGTTCGGCACCGCGTTCTTGTTGACCGTGATGTGGGCGCGTCCGAGCGCGGCGTCCGCATCCTTGCCGGTGTACTCCTTGCCGATCAGGTCGAGCAGGAACAGGTGATTGTCGGTGCCGCCGGAGACGATTCGGTGGCCGCGGTCCTGCAGCGCCTTCGCCATCGCGCGCGCGTTCCGGACGACCTGCTGCTGGTAGCCCTTGAATTCGGGCGACAGGGCCTCGAGCAGCGCCACGGCCTTGGCGGCGATCACGTGCATCAGCGGCCCGCCCTGGGTGCCCGGGAAGATCATCGAGTTCAGTTTCTTGTGCAGTTCCGGGTGCTCGCGCGCAAGGATCAGGCCGCCGCGCGGGCCACGTAGCGTCTTGTGCGTCGTGGTCGTCACGACGTCCGCGAACGGGACCGGGTTCGGGTACACGCCGCCTGCGACCAGGCCGGCCACGTGCGCCATGTCCACGACGAACCAGGCGCCGACCGCGTCCGCGATCGCGCGGAAGCGCTGCCAGTCAATCACGCGCGAGTACGCAGAAAAACCCGCGAGGATCATCTTCGGCCGGTGTTCGTGGGCCAGGCGTTCGACGCCCGCATAGTCGATCTCGCCGGTCGCCGGATCGAGGCCGTACTGCACGGCCTTGAAGAGCTTGCCGGAAAAGTTCACTTTCGCGCCGTGGGTCAGGTGACCGCCGTGGTCGAGACTCATGCCGAGCAGCGTGTCGCCCGGCGCGAGCAGCGCGAGATAGACCGCCGCGTTCGCCTGTGAGCCGGAGTGCGGCTGTACGTTCGCGTACGCCGCGCCGAACAGCTTCTTTGCGCGTTCGATAGCGAGCGTCTCGGCCACGTCCACGTACTCGCAGCCGCCGTAGTAGCGCTTGCCCGGATAACCCTCGGCGTACTTGTTCGTCAGCACCGAGCCCTGGGCCGCGAGCACGCGCGGACTCGCGTAGTTCTCTGAGGCGATCAGCTCGAGGTGCTCCTCCTGGCGGCGCTTCTCGGAAGCCATCGCGCCCGCGAGTTCAGGATCGAACGACTCGATGCTCATGCCGGGACCGAACATGGGATTCCTCGACGCGGGGCCGGAAAATGAAGGCCCGCAGTCTACCCGAAAGCCCCCGGCCTAGGCCGCCTCGACGAAGGCCTGCACGACCCGGGTCCAGGCGCGCGCGAGATTACGGCGGTTGTAGCCGCCGCCGCCGCAACCGAGTATGCGGCCGCCGGCGTGCCGGTCGGCGATTGCGCACAGCCGCCGGGCGGCATGCGCATGCGCCTCCTCGGTCAGGCGCAGGTGCGTGATCGGATCGCCGCCGAGGCTGTCGGCGCCACATTGCAGGATCAGGAACTCGGGCGCGTGCCGCTCGAGGTGCGCTTCGACCGCGGGCCAGGCGGCGAGGAATTCGGCATCGCCGGCGCCGGGCGGCAGCGGCAGGTTGAGCTTGGTGCCACGCGCGGCGCCCGTGCCGGTTTCATTGGCGGAGCCGGTGCCGGGATACAGGAATTCCCCGTCCTCGTGCAGGTCGGCGAAGATCAGCGCCGGATCGTCCTCGAATCCGTAATAGACGCCGTCGCCGTGGTGCGCGTCGATGTCCACATAGGCGATGCGCGCGAGTCCGTGCCGGCGTTTCAAGTGCTCGATGACGACGCCGCAGTCATTGAAGACGCAGAAACCCGCCGCGTGGGCGCGGCCGGCGTGGTGCAATCCGGCGATCGGCACGAAGGCGCGGCGTGCCTGTCCGCTCATCACCGCATCGGTCGCGACCAGCGACGCGCCGACCACGTCGCAGGCCGCCTCGAACACGCCGCGGAATGCGGGCGTATCGCCACCGTCGAGGTACCCCTCGCCGGTGGCGGACTGCGCCTGCACCCGGTCGATGTAGGCGGGCTCATGAAACAGCTCGAGTTCGGCGCGTGTCGCCGTGCGTGGCGCGAGCAGCCGCACGCGCTGGTCGGTCCCTTGCGCGACGAATTCCCGCCAGAACGCTTCGTGCCGGTCGGGCCCGAACGGGTGTCCATCGCCAAAGCCGTAGCGGGCGATCCGCTCGCCGGCGACGACGCAGGTATCCGGTCCGCCGTTCTGAGCCACGCTGCCGCCGTGTGGGGAAAAAGGCGTCCGGAGCCTAGCATGGGGGGCTCGCCAGCGTCTGGCGGCGGCCGGGCGCATCGCGGATAATCCGCGCCCCCTCAATCGGGTTGAGTCGAATGGCCCAGTACATCTACACGATGAATCGCGTCGGCAAGGTCGTGCCGCCGAAGCGCCACATCTTGCGCGACATCTCGCTGTCCTTCTTTCCCGGCGCGAAGATCGGCGTGCTCGGGCTGAACGGTTCCGGCAAGTCGACGCTGCTCCGCATCATGGCGGGCACGGACACGGACATCGAGGGCGAGGCGCGGCCGCAGCCGGGCATCAAAGTGGGCATGCTGCCGCAGGAACCGCAGCTCGACCCGACAGCCGACGTGCGCACGATCGTCGAGGAATCGGTCAAGCCGGTGAAGGACGCCCTCGCCCGGCTCGAGCAGGTGTACGCGCTCTACAGCGAACCCGACGCCGATTTCGACAAGCTGGCCGCCGAGCAGGGGCGGTTGGAGGCCTTGCTCGCGACGGTCGATGGCCACAATCTCGAACGGCAGCTCGACGTCGCCGCAGATGCGCTCCGCCTGCCGCCCTGGGAGACGAAGGTGTCGCAGCTCTCCGGCGGCGAGCGCCGGCGCGTCGCGCTCTGCCGGCTGCTGCTGTCGAAGCCCGACATGCTGCTGCTCGACGAGCCGACCAACCATCTCGACGCCGAGTCGGTCGCCTGGCTCGAGAAATATCTCGAGCAATATCCGAGCACCGTGATCTGCGTGACCCACGACCGCTACTTCCTCGACAACGTCGCCGGCTGGATCCTCGAGCTCGACCGCGGACACGGCATACCCTGGGAAGGCAACTACTCGTCATGGCTCGAGCAGAAGGAACGCCGACTCGCGCAGGAGGAGAAACAGCAGGAAGGGCTGCGCAAGACGCTCGCGCGCGAACTCGAATGGGTGCGCGCGAACCCGAAGGCGCGCCAGGCCAAGAGCAAGGCGCGCCTGCGCCAGTTCGAGGAACTCTCCTCGGTCGAATTCCAGGCGCGGGTTGAAACCAACGAGATCTACATTCCGCCGGGCCCGCGGCTCGGCGACCTCGTGTTCGAGGTCCAGGGGCTGCGCAAGGCCTACGGCGATCGACTGCTGATCGACGATTTGTCGTTCAAGCTGCCCGCGGGCGCCATCGCCGGCATCATCGGACCGAACGGCGCCGGCAAGACCACGCTGTTCCGGATGCTGACCGGCAGCGAGCCGCCGGATGCCGGCACCATCCGCAAGGGGCCGACCGTCGCGATCGCCTACGTGGACCAGTCGCGCGACAAGCTCAACGACACGAAGACCGTCTGGCAGGAGATCTCCGGAGGCCAGGACATCATCAAGGTCGGCAACTACGAGACACCGTCCCGAGGCTATGTCGGGCGGTTCAATTTCCGCGGCAACCAGCAGCAGCAGCAGATCGGCGAACTGTCGGGCGGCGAGCGCAATCGTGTGCACCTGGCAAAGGTCCTGCGCAGCGGCGCCAACGTGCTGCTGCTCGACGAACCGACCAACGACCTGGATGTCGAAACCCTGCGCGCCCTCGAAGACGCCCTGGTCAATTTCCCGGGGTGCGCGGTGGTGATCTCGCACGACCGCTGGTTCCTGGATCGCATCGCGACCCACATCCTGGCGTTCGAGGGGGACAGCGAGGTCGTTTGGTTCGAAGGCAACTACCAGGAGTACGTCGCCGACCTTCGGCGCCGGAAGGGCGACCAGGCCGACCAGCCGCATCGGCTGCGCTACAAGCCGCTGCACGCCTAGGGGACTGTCCCTTTTTCCGCTCTGGGAAAAAGGCGACTGTCCCCTCTTCAACGCGTCCGAGTAGACTCCCCTTCGTGGCTGTCTACATCGACTCGTCGGGACGACTGCACCACGATCAGGACGCGGGGCTCGCGCTCCACTGCCCGCACTGCTCCGTGCTCGCGCACATCACGCCGCTGTCGGTTCCTGACTTCAATGCACTGCAGCAACACAAGCCATCGCAGGTCGGCCTGGTGTACCGCTGCGAGGCCTGTAATGCACCGATCTTCCTGCGCTTCTCGGTCAAGCTCTACGCCGGCAGCCGCGTCGAGCTCGCGCCGAATTTCGTCGAGCTCGAGCGCCCGCGCGAGCGCTTCAACTTCACCTACCTGCCCGAGGAAGCGGAGCAGCTGCTGAAGGAAGCGTTCTCCTGCTTCTCGAGCGCCTGCTACAACGCCTTCGCTTCCATGTGCCGGCGCGTCGCGCAGAGCGCGTTCACCGACCTCGGTGAAGAAGGCAAGCTCTCGCTCTACGGCGAGCTCGCGAACATCCGCCGGCTCGCGGAACTCGACGACGATTCGTTCGAGGCGGTGCGCAAGGTTTTGTTCGAGGTGGACCTGCCCGGCCGGCAGACGCTGCCGATCGTGAATGCCTTCCAGGCCGGCGTGCTGCTCGAGGTGATCAAGGACCTGCTTTACCAGGCCTACGTGCGCCGCGGCCGCCTGCAGCAGGCGATGATGGTGCGCCGTTACTTTGCGGACGACGCCGCGACCAAGGTCACGCCCCTGCCCGGACGCGCGCCCGGCGCCTGAATCAGCCGAGCGCGCGCCGCACGTTCCGGAACATCCGCATCCAGCCACTGTCCTCGCCCGCGTCGGCGGGGCGCCAGGAATTCTGTGCGGAGCGAAACACGCGCTCGGGGTGCGGCATCACGATCGTGACGCCTCCGCCCGCCGAGGTGAGCCCGGCGATGCCGCCGGGCGATCCGTTGGGATTCGCGGGATAGCGCGTCGCGGCCCGGCCCGCGCTGTCCACGAATCGCACCGCGACCAGGGCTTCCGCGGCTGCCTGCTGCGCCGCGTCCTGAAACACCGCGCGTCCCTCGCCGTGGGCAACTGCGATCGGCAGCACCGATCCTGCCATGCCGGCGAAGAACGGCGAATCGGTCCGGCTGATCTCGACCAGCGACAGCCGCCCTTCGAACTGCTCCGAGCGGTTGCGCCGGAAGCGCGGCCACGCAGCCGTACCCGGGATCAGCTCGGCCAGCGCGGCCAGCATCTGGCAACCGTTGCAGACGCCGAGCGTCAGGCGGTCGCCCACTTCGAACCAGCGGCCGAATGCCGCGCGCGCGCGCGCGTTGAACAGGATCGACTTGGCCCAGCCCTCGCCCGCGCCCAGCACGTCGCCGTAGCTGAAGCCGCCGCAGGCGACCAGCACCTGGAATCCCTCGAGCGACGCGCCGCGATCAATCACGTCGGTCATGTGCAGGTCGACCGGCGCGAAGCCGGCGCGGTCGAATGCAGCCGCCATCTCGACCTGGCTGTTGACGCCCTGCTCGCGCAGCACTGCAACCCGCGGACGTGCGCCGGTCGCGATCATCGGCGCCGCGATGTCCTCGTCCGGGTCGTAGCCGAGCCGCCAGCAGAGACCCGAGTCACTCTCATCGAGACGCGAGGCCTGTTCCTCGTCGGCGCATTCCGGTTCGTCGCGCAGCCGCTGCATGCGCCAGCTCGTTTCCGACCAGCTCGCGCGCAGGTCCACGCGATCGCCGTCGACCAACGTGCGGCCGCCGGCCGCGATGCGGACGCGCCGGCCCGGCAACACCGTACCGATGCGGCGGCTCGCATCGGCGAGGCCGTGGCGCGCGAGCACCTCGAGCGCGCGCGCGAGGTCGGTGCTTCGCAGCTGCAGCACGGCGCCCGCCTCCTCGCTGAAGAGCGCCGCGCTCGCGTTGCCGGTCGCGCCGAGATCCACGTCGAATCCGGAACGTCCGGCGAAAGCCATCTCGAGCAGCGTGATCGCGATGCCGCCATCGGATCGATCGTGATAGGCGAGCACCAGTCCCGAGTCGGCCAGTTCGCGCACGGCGGCGAAGAAGCCGGTGAGCCGGCACGGATCGTCCACGTCCGGCGGCCGGTCTCCCGTGCGGCCATAAACCTGCGCGAGGCAGGAACCGCCGAGCCGGTCGCGCCCTGCGCCGAGGTCGATGAGCAGCAACGTGGAGTCCGGCTCCGAGCGATCGAGCACCGGGGTCAGCGTGCGCCGCGCGTCGGCGACCGGCGCGAAGGCCGACACCACGAGCGACAGCGGCGCAATGACCGAGCGATCGCCGCCGGCATCGTGCCAGCGTGACCGCATCGACAGCGAATCCTTGCCGACGGGTATCGCGATGCCGAGCGCCGGGCACAGTTCCAGGCCGACCGCGCGCACCGTGTCGAACAGATCGGCGTCCTCGCCCGGCTCGCCGCAGGCCGCCATCCAGTTGGCCGACAGCTTGACGTCGCCAAGTCGTCGCACGTCGGCGGCCGCCATGTTGGTAAGGGCCTCGGCAATCGCCATGCGGCCGGAAGCCGGTGCGTCCAGTACCGCGATCCCCGGGCGTTCGCCCATCGCCATCGCCTCGCCGGCATGTCCGCGCAAACCCGCGAGCGTGACTGCGACGTCGCTGACCGGCACCTGCCAGGGACCCACCAGCGGGTCGCGGCTGACGAGTCCGCCCACCGAACGGTCCCCGATCGTGATCAGGAATCCTTTGTCCGCGACGGCCGGCAGGCGCAGCAGGCGCAACAGCGCTTCCGTCGCATCGATGCCGATGCCGTTAAAGCCGTCGCCGCCGCGCCGACGACGCGTGGCGCTCCGGCGCATACGCGGCGGCCGGCCGAGCAGGTCCGCCACCGGCATGTCGACGGCGCGCACGCCGGTCCGGGAATCGACGACCACGAGCTGTCCGTCGCCGGTCGCCTCGCCGATCACGGCAAAGGGACAGCGCTCGCGCCGGCAGATTGCCCGGAACTCGTCGAGTCGGCCGGGCGAGAGCGCGAGCACATAGCGCTCCTGCGCCTCGTTGCACCAGATCTCGAGCGGTGACATGCCAGCCTCGCCGCTCGGCACCGTGGCGAGGTCGACGCAACCGCCACCGTCGCCCGCCGCGACGACTTCGGGCACGGCGTTCGAGAGCCCGCCCGCGCCAACGTCGTGGATCAAAAGGACGGGGTTGTTTTCGCCGAGCGCCCAGCAGGCATCGATGACCTGCTGCGCGCGCCGCTGCATCTCCGGATTGCCGCGCTGCACGGAGGCAAAGTCGAGCGCCTCGCTCGCGGCGCCGCTGCCCTGGGACGAGGCCGCGCCGCCGCCGAGGCCGATCAGCATCGCCGGACCGCCGAGCAGGACGAGCGGTGCACCGGCGGGCACCGGTTGCTTGTCAACATGCATGCGCCGCACGTTGCCGAGCCCGCCCGCGATCATGATCGGCTTGTGGTAGCCGCGCACGATGCCTTCGCCGTCGGCGGCGATGCGCTGCTCATAGGTACGGAAATAGCCGAGGATGCCGGGCCGGCCGAACTCGTTGTTGAAGGCGGCCGCGCCGATCGGGCCATCCAGCATGATCTCGAGCGCGCAAGCGATGCGAGCCGGGCGGCCGAAGTCGGATTCCCAGGGCTGGACGAAATCCGGGATGCGCAGGTTCGAGACCGTGAAGCCGACGAGCCCGGCCTTGGGCTTGGCGCCGCGCCCGGTTGCGCCTTCGTCGCGGATTTCGCCGCCGGAGCCGGTCGCAGCGCCCGGGAACGGCGAGATCGCAGTCGGATGGTTGAGCGTCTCGACCTTGATCAGGATGTCGACCGGTTCCTCCCGCCAGCCGTATTCGTGGTTCGGGCCGGCGGCAAAATAGCGCGCGGCCGCGGGACCGGCGAGCACCGCCGCATTGTCGCTGTAGGCGGACAGCACGCCGTCCGGATGCCTGGCATGCGTGTAGCGGATCATCGAGAACAGTGACATCGGCGCGGCCTCGCCGTCCACCGTCCAGTCCGCGTTGAAGATCTTGTGGCGGCAGTGCTCGCTGTTCGCCTGCGCGAACATCATCACCTCGACGTCGGTCGGATCGCGACCCAGGCGCCGGAACACGTCGGCCAGGTAGGCGAGCTCGCCGTCGGCCAGCGCGAGCCCGAGCGAGGCATTCGCCGCGGCGAGCGTCGCGACCGGATCGGCGCCGAGCGCGATGCGTCCGAGCGGCGCCGGATCATGCTGGCCGAACAGGCGCTCGGCGTCCGTCACATTCTCGAGCACGGCTTCCGTCATCGGGTCGTGCAGGTGCGCGGCGACCGCCGCGAATTCCGCCAGCGTGAGCGGCCTGGCGGCGTCGATGCGCCAGGCGCGGCCCCGTTCGATGCGCTGCACCGCATCGAGTCCGCAGACCTGCGCGATGTCGGTCGCTTTCGACGACCACGGCGAGATCGTGCCGGGTCGCGGCACGGCGAGCAGCAGCCGGCCCGGGGCCTCCGCGCGCGCCCCCGTGTCGGCGTCGAGCAGGCGTTCGAGCACGCGGGTCTCGTCCGGCCTGAGGAGGCGCGACACGTCGACGAAGTGGTGATAGTCGGCATTCAGCCCGCGGACCGCCGGGGCGATACCGGCGAGTGTCGCGAGCAGCCTCTCGATGCGGAATGCGGAGAGTGCCGGTGCGCCTCGGAACTGGAGCATCAAGCCTTAGCGCTTCACGCCGGGATCGCCGCCGACCGGATACAGCGCCGCCGGAAACGGCGTCACGTTGCCGCCCTCGAGGACGCTGATCTTGCTGGCGCCGTGCTGCTGCACCTCGTCGATGCGGATGATCGCGTGCAGCGGCAGGTAGCTGCGCTTGACGCCCGAAAACTCGGAGCGGATGCGCTCCTCCGACGGGTCTACGACCACGCCGCCGCGCTCGCCGAATACGAGTTCCTCGACTTCGATGAAGCCGAACAGCCCGCCATGGCTGACCTTGCGGGCATAGATCTCGTAAACCTTGCCCTGATTGACGAAGACGACGCGGAATATGTGACTTGCGGCCATGTTCGGGATACCGGTCGCCTGCGTGGGAGCGCGCTATTATAGCGGCGATGGCGCTCAGGCTGAAAATCGTCGGCGAAAACGCGGCCGCCGCGGGCAAGCATCCGCGCATGACCTTCGGCGTCAATGGCGGCCGGATCGGCCGCCACGACAGCAACGACTGGGTGCTGCGCGATCCGGACCGCTTCGTGTCCGGCCGCCACGCCGAAATCGAGCATCGGGCCGGCACCTGGTGGCTGCGCGACACCAGCACGAACGGGACCTTCGTCAACGACGACGACGAGGCGCTCGGTCCCGAGCGCCTGCACCCGCTCGCGCCGGGCGACCGTATCCGGATCGGCGAGTACGAAATCGAGGTCGAGATTTCTGGCGGCAACGATTTTCCGCCGCGCGAACTGGCGCCGATCAGCGATGCGGACCTCGATGCCTCGTTCGAGGTGAAGAACTTCATCTCGACCGGCCGGCGCGAACGCGAGCCGCGGCCGGCACAGGCGCCGCCGCCGGCACGCGCCGAGCGCGCACCGCAGCGCACTGTTCCGCCGCCCGCTCCTGCATCCGCGAGCCCTGCGCCCGCCGCCTCCGCGCGCGCGCGCGAGGAGCAGGAACTGTGGCCGGGCATCATGGCGTTCTGCCGCGGCGCCGGCATCGATCCGCTCGGCCTGCCGGCCGAGATCCGTGCGACGGCGCTGCAACAGGCCGGTCAGCTGCTGCGCGAGACGCTCGTGGGTTTCACCGAGCTCGCGCGCACCCGCACCGACTTCGCCGAGGAATTCCGCATTGCGTCCGGCGCGCGCAAGCGCGACGCCACCAGTTCGTTCGCGCAGGTATCCGCAGTCGAGCAGATCCTGGAGATGATGCTCGCGGGCCGCGGACCCGGCGAAACGCGCGCCATCGACGAGGTCCGCGGCCAGTTCGCCCGCGTGCGTCATCACGAGATCGCGATCGCGGCGGCGCTGCGCGAGGCGCTGAACGCGGTGTTCGAGAAGCTCGATCCGGACACGCTCGAAGAGCAGCTCGGCCGACGGGCAACCGGCGGCTCGGCGCCGGAGATCCAGGCGCTGCTGTGGGGCCGCTACCGCGAACTCTTCCGCGCGACCGTGCAGAGCGGCGACACCGGCCTCCCGGCCGTCTTCCTGGCGGCCTTCGCGCGCGCCTACGAATCGGTCACCGCGGGCGGCTCGGCCCGCGACCCCGGCGACCCCAACGACCGCGACGCCTGACCGCGACCCGACCACCAGCGAACGGGGATTGTCACCACTTTCCGGCATCAGTTGGCCGGGTGGCGAGCGAGCGAATTCTCTGATTCTTCTCTTCTGAGCGAGCGAGTCATCCCGGCCGGCTGATGCCGGAATATGGGATGCGTCCCAAGTTAGCTGGCGGAGAGGGTGGGATTCGAACCCACGAATACCTTGTGGGTATTACTGGAATTCCAGTCCAGCGCCTTCGACCGCTCGGCCACCTCTCCGCGGGCGCGAAAGCCTACCCGACGTTCTCGTGGGCGGCAACCGGGCGCGGTGGTGGCTCAGGGCGTGCGAAACTTGCCTGCGCGGTCCGAAAACACGATCTCGACTCGCCGATTCTGTTGCCTGCCCGCTGCCGAGGTGTTTTCGGCGACCGGGAATCCCTCGCCTCGACCCAAAACCTCGAAACGAGTGGAACTGACGCCGCGACTGACGAGTTCAGTCGCCACGGCCTGACCCCGGCGACGGGACAGGTCTTCGTTGTAGGCATCCGAACCCTGGCTGTCGGTGTGGCCTTCGATGATGAGACGGATTTCTGGGTACTGTTCGAGAAAACTTGCGAGTCGAGTGATGGTATCGATTGCGCCGGGCTTGAGGGTGGCCGCACCGCTGTCGAACAGCACATCGCTCAGCGTGAGCACCATGCCCCGCTCGGTTTCCTTGGCCTGTAGTTCGGCTAACGCGCGCCGCGCGAATTCCGCGGCTTCCGCCTGACTCCTGGCTTCGATCTGGGCGGCAGACGCTTCCAGTTGCGCGGCCTCGGTCGCCCGCCGCGCATCCTCGGCAGCACGCCTCGCGTCCTCAGTCGCCAGCCTGGCGGCATCCGTAGCCAGCCTGGCGGCATCCGCCTCCTGGGAACGCGCCGCGAGCAGGACGCGATTTCGCTCCGCCTCCGCCTTCGCAATGGCCGCGCGAGCCCGCGCTTCGTCGAGGCGTGCCTGCCCGATATCGGCGTGGCGGGCGGCCAGATAGGAAAGGTGTGTCACTCGGGCCACGGGTTCGCGCTTCTCGAGTGCCAACTCCGCCTGCTGCAGCGCATTGCGTGCGTCTGCCAGCTGCTCGCTGGCGGTTTGCTGCACCATCGGATCCTGAGCCAGCGCCTGCACCTTGGCGCGGGCTTCCTCGAGTTGCGGTACGCGCTCTGGCGTCGTGGCGCAGGCGGCCAATACGCAAAACGCGGCAACGATTGGAATTTGCGCGTAATTCACAAGAGTCTCCTCAGGTAGGATCTCGAACGCTGCCATCGGGATTGCGCGCGGCTTCCTGACGAAGCGCTTCGACGCTCTTCTCCAGTTCCTCAGCCGCATTGCGCGAATCAGCTGCGGCAGCCAGCGCGGACGCGTATTCGGCATCCAGCGCCGCTTCCGCAGCCAGTTGCCGTGCCGACTCCAGTTTGCCGTCGGACGCGGCGGCTTCGGCTGCATTGAGTTTGCTGCGCGCGCGTTCGAGCTCCCCCGCGGCGTGCTGCTGCCCGCCTGTCTTCTCGGCCTGCTCAATCAGGGTTCGGGCCCGAGTCAGTTCTTCGACCGGGCGTTCGGGAGTGCCGGCGCACGCGGTGGCAACAATGAGCGGAACCAGGAGTGAAAGGATCCTGAGACGTACTGACATGGCCGCCATCCCTCCCGGTCGATGTTCGCGAATATCGTCATTTGAGCGTGTCGAGCGCAGAAGCCGTATCAGTGCGTCGGACAAGCGATTCGTAATGAGGCGCTCAAAGCGAGGTAGGCGAATGCCGACGTTGCCAGATCGGCGTCGGGCCGGGTCCAACTGACCGGCGCGAGTTACCGCGGGCACAATTCAGGCGGATGGTCGAGGCACCGTCCCCTCGCCGGGGACTACCGCGGGACGGGCAACCCGCGGCTCAGCCGCCCTCGGGTTTCGGCTCGGGTTCAGACACCGCAACGGGCCGCGGCCGTGCCGTGCCGTAACTCGGCGGGTGATCGATGCAGGTTGCCGCGTCCTGGGGCCGCTCGGGCGCGACGACGGCGGGGATGTTCAGCGCATTGCGCGTATCCGGCAGGTCCGAACCCGCCGGCACCTTGAGCGGCGTCGAGTCCTTGGCCGATTGGTACGGCTGCGGCTTGGAACAGCTCGTGTAGGCGTCCGGCAGCAAGCCGCAGCCGCCCGTCATGACGGCCGCGGCGGCCAGTGCGATGCAGCGAATCGTCCCGATCATGTTCCGTCCACTCCGGCGCGGCGCATCGCCGCGATGACTGTTTCCTGCTGCGAGACCGCGAGCGCGACCAGCGGCAGGCGGATTCCCGTCCCGATTAGCCCGAGCCGCCCGAGCGCCCACTTGACCGGGATCGGGTTCGACTCGACGAAGAGTGCAGTGTGCAGACCCGCGAGTCGCTCGTCGAGTTCCCGCGCGCCCTCGTGGTCCCCGGCCAGGGCGGCCTCCACCATCGCATGCATCAGTCCCGGCGCGACGTTGCCGGTGACCGTGATGACGCCCTGCGCGCCCGCGCCGATCAGTTCCCGGCAGGTCGCGTCATCGCCGGACAGCAGCAGGAAATCGTCGCCGCAGCGCGCGAGGATTTCGGCACCGCGCTCGAGGCTGCCGGTCGCATCCTTGATGCCGATAATCTGCGGATGTCCCGAAAGGCGCTCGACGGTCTCGGGCAGCAGGTCGCAAGCGGTCCGTGACGGGACGTTGTAAAGCAGCAGTGGCACGCTCGCCGCATCGGCGACCAGGCTGAAGTGCCTGTACAGTCCTTCCTGCGGCGGCTTGTTGTAATAAGGTGTGACCACGAGCACGCCGTCAACGCCGAGCTCGCAGGCGGCACGGGTGCGCTCAATGGCCTCGGCGGTCGAGTTGCCGCCGGTGCCGGCAATCACCGGCATGCGGCCGCCGACGCGCTGCACCGCGATCTGCAGGAGTTCGACCGCCTCGCTCGCGCTGACCGTCGGCGATTCGCCGGTCGTGCCGCAGACGACGATGCCGTCGCTTCCCTCGCGTGCGTGCCAGTCGAGCAGGCGCCCGAATGCGACGAAATCCACGTCGCCGGACTCCGTCATGGGCGTGACCAGGGCGACGAGGCTGCCGCGGAACATCAGGGGGCGCATCGTACTGGCGCGCGGGAGGCCGGCGCAAGCCGTGTGGCCGCACGATATCATCGCCCTCCCGTAACCGGTAAACTGGCCGCCACGCCCGCTTTCCCTCCCGAATGAAGCAATTCATCGCAATCTCTGCCATTGGCGACGACCGCATCGGACTGGTCCACGACTTGTCGAGGATCGTCGCCGACTGCGGCGGCAGCATCAGCGAGAGCCGCATGACCGCGCTCGGCTCGGATTTTGCGATGCTGCTGCTCGTCACCGGCAATTGGCATTCGATCGCGCGCATCGAGACCGACCTCGGCAAGCTGGGGGAGACTTCGGGCGTCACAATCCAGGTGCGGCGCACGACCGAACGCGCAGTGCGCGAGGACATGATCCCGTACTCGGTGGACGTCGTCTGCATCGACCAGGCAGGCATCGTCTCCGGCCTTTCGGGATTCTTTTCGTCGCGCGGCATCGACATCGGCGAGCTCTCGACGCGCAGTTACGCGGCCGCGCACACCGGCGCGCAGATGTTCTCGGTCTACATGGTCATCAACGTGCCGACCCGCATCCACGTCGGGGCGCTGCGCGAGGAATTCATGGATTTCTGCGACCAGATGAACCTCGACGCCATCCTCGAGCCGGTCAAGAACTGACGCGCGATGCCCGGGCTCAAGGTCGGCGACAAGCTGCCGGATTTCGAACTCCCGACGACTGCGGGCACGTTCCGCTCGCGGGCGAAACGCGACGACGCGCTGGTCGTCTATTTCTACCCGCGCGACAACACGCCCGGCTGCACGCTGGAAGGCGCGGATTTCCGCGACCTTTCCGCGGCCTTCCGCCGTGCCGGGACCACCATCCTCGGCATTTCGACAGACACGCTCGATTCGCACGGCCGTTTCCGCGAAAAGATGAAGTTCCCATTCGACCTCGGCTCGGACGAGGACCACGCGGTCGCATCGAAATTCGGCGTCTGGAAGCAAAAGAACATGTACGGCAGGAAAATGATGGGCATCGAACGCAGCACTTTCCTCATCGACGCCAGGGGCGTCGTGCGCAGCGAATGGCGCAAGGTCCGCGTCGCCGGTCACGCGGCGCAGGTCCTCCAAGCGGCGCGCGCGCTTTGACGCCGGCATGATCAAGGCACGCACCGCCAAGGGCGCGCGGCGCGCGTTCGTGCTGGACACGAACGTGCTGATGCACGATCCCGCCGCGATCTTCCGCTTTGAGGAGCATGACATCTTCCTGCCGATGGGCGTGCTCGAGGAACTCGACGCCGGCAAGAGGGGCCTGTCCGAATCAGCGCGGAATGTGCGGCAGGTCAGTCGTTTCCTCGACGAGCTGATGGCGAACGCCACCAAGGACGAGATCGACCGCGGACTCGAGCTGCCGACCGGGCGCTCCGGCAATCACGGCAAGAAGCCGCCCTCCGGCCGTCTCTTCTTCCAGACCCGCCGCCTGGCAGCCGGCCTGCCGGACACGCTGCCCGGCCAGGGCGTCGACAATGCATTGCTCGGCTACACGCTGGCGCTGCAAATGGAAATGCCGGCCGTGCGCGTCACGCTGGTGTCCAAGGACATCAACCTGCGCATCAAGGCGGCGATCCTCGGCGTGCATGCCGAGGACTACTTCAACGATCGCACGATCGAAGACGCCGACCTGTTGTTCACCGGCGTCACAGCGCTGCCGGCCGATTTCTGGGATACGCACGGCAACAACGTCGAGTCCTGGAAGGACCAGGCGCGCACCTTTTACCGCGTGCGCGGCCCGCTGGTGCGCGAGTGGCATTCGAACCAGTTTCTGTACGGCGCCGGCGAGGACCAGTTCGAGGCGATCGTGCGCTCGCTCGCGGACGATGTCGCGACGCTCGAAGTGACCCAGGACTTCCGCAGCGATCGCCATGCTGTCTGGGGCATCTCGGCGCGCAATCGCGAGCAGAATCTCGCGCTCAACCTGTTGCTCGACCCGGAGATCGATTTCGTCACGATCCTCGGGCCGGCGGGCACCGGCAAGACGCTGCTGACGCTCGCCGCGGGCCTCGTGCAGACGCTCGAGACCAACCGGTTCAGCGAAATCATCATGACGCGCGTGACCATCCCGCTCGGCGAGGACATCGGGTTCCTGCCCGGCACTGAAGAGGAGAAGATGGAGCCGTGGATGGGCGCGTTGATGGACAACCTCGAGGTGCTGACGCAGGGCCAGGAGGGCGGCAGCTGGGGACGTGCCGCGACCCAGGACCTGCTGCGGCACCGGATCAAGATCCGCTCGCTCAATTTCATGCGCGGGCGCACGTTCCTGAACCGCTACCTGATCCTCGACGAGGCGCAGAACCTGACGTCGAAGCAGATGAAGGCGCTGGTGACGCGCGCAGGGCCCGGCACCAAGCTGGTGTGCCTCGGCAATATCGCGCAGATCGACACGCCCTACCTGACCGAAACCACTTCGGGCCTGACCTACGTCGTCAACCGCTTTCGCGGCTGGCAGCACGCCGGCCACGTGACGCTCGTGCGCGGCGAGCGTTCGCGGCTTGCCGACTTTGCATCCGAGGTCCTTTGACGGCAGGCAACGCGAACCATGACCCGGACGGGCGGTCGAATCCGCACCACCTGGCCCGGACCTTCGCCATGCGCGCCCTCGCTTGCCTGCTGTCGTTCCTGACCGCCCTGTCCGGCGCGCCGGTCGCGGCCCAGACCCCGGGCGGCGACCTGCCGGACATCGGTACGCCGGCGAGCACGACGCTGTCGCTGATCGACGAGTACAAGATCGGGCTGATGGTGGTGCGGAGCCTGCGCGACTCCGGCCAGGTCGTCGACGATCCGGAGATCACCGAATACCTGCAGTCGCTCGGCATGCGGCTTGCGAGCCATGCCCACGAGGGCGCGCATCGCTTCACGTTCTTCGCCGTCAAGGACAGCGGCATCAATGCCTTTGCGCTCCCGGGCGGCTTCATCGGCGTCAACGCCGGGCTGATCACCGCGACACGCAGCGAAAGCGAGCTCGCGGGCGTGCTCGCGCACGAAATTGCGCACGTCACGCAGCGCCACATCGCACGCTCGATCCAGAATGCCGGCCGCTCGAACCTCGCGTCGATGGCGGCGTTGCTGGCGACCATCCTGATCGGCGCGACGACCGGGCTCCCGAGCGACGCGTTGATCGGCACGGTGACCGCGGCCCAGGGCCTCGCCGCGCAGCAGCAGATCAATTTCACGCGCTCGAACGAGAGCGAGGCGGACCGCGTCGGGATCGGCATCCTGTCGTCGTCCGGATTCGATCCGGTGGCGATGCCAGACTTCTTCTGGACTATGCAGCAGCGCTCGGGCAGCGCGGGCAAGAACATCCCGCCCCTCCTGCGCACCCACCCGGTCACGACCGAGCGCATCGCCGAGACCCGTGACCGTGCACAGCAGCTCGAGCGGCCGCGGGTCCAGGACAGCACCAGCTACGCGCTGATCCGCGAGCGCCTGAACGTGCAGACGATGCCGCCGGAAACCAGCTTTCGCGACCTGTACGGCAGCGCGCGCAGCGCCGACCTGCCCTCGACCGAAGCCGAGCAATACGGCCGCGCGGTCGCGCTGATGCGCGCCGACGTGCCGCGCGAAGCGATCCCCGCGCTCGAGGCGCTGCTCGCGCGCCGCCCGGACGTGACCCTCTTTCACACGACGCTCGGCGAAGCGCAGCTCGCGGCCGGCGATTCCGACGGCGCGCGGCGGACGCTCGGCGAGGCGATGAAGCTGTTCCCGCGGAGCGTCCCCGTCACGATGCGCTATGCCGAGACGCTGATGCGCGGCGGCGAGCCGAAACAGGCGCACGCCGTCCTGCTCGACCTGTTCAACAACGTGCCACCGACCGCCGAGCAGGTTCGTTACACGGCGATCGCCGCGAATGCCGCGGGTGACGTTGCCGACTCCTACTACTACATGTCGGAATACCACGTCATCAGCGGCGACCTGATGCTGGCGATCGGCCAGCTCCGGCTCGCCCAGGCAGTGCCGGGGCTGAATGCCGTGCAGCGCGAACGCTTCGACGCCCGCATCCGCGAACTCGAGGAATACCTGCCGAAGGGACGCCGCGCGCGCGAGCTGGCGGAGCCGACCAATCCGCAGCCGGATG
>JANNKZ010000214.1:0-1944 GCA_031396515.1 Gammaproteobacteria bacterium | reverse complement strand
TATCCGGGCACGCTGGTCTTCGTCTCACACGACCGTGAGTTCGTGGGTGCCCTTGCAACCCGCATGAGCGAACGGAAGCCCGACGGCAGCTTCGCCGACTTCACCGGCAGCTACGACGAATACCTCGAGAGCCAGCGCCTCGAATTCTAGGGAACACCACCGGCACGCGGATTGTCAGTTCACGGTACGAGGCGCTGTGCTAACGTCGCCGCATGTTCTTGCGGATCCTGCTCGCGGCCCTGTTCGCGACTTCGGCCGCCGCTGAGCCATTCACCTTCGTGGCGCTCGGCGATACGACGTACGCGCCGCCGGCCGACAATCAACTCTACGGCCAGCTGATCGACGCGATCAACGCTGCGCGGCCGGCGTTCTCTATCCATGTCGGCGACACCAAGGGATACGGCGACTGCGGCCGTGCGTTTCAGGAGAGCCAGCGGGACTTCTTCAATCACTTCGCCGGCGCGGTGTTCTATACGCCGGGAAACAACGAGTGGGCGGACTGCTGGAAGGCCAACCGCGGCGCGGCGGACCCGATCGAGATACTAACGCTGATGCGCGATGTGTTCTGGTCAAAGCCCGAGAGCCTTGGCCAGGTGCGCCTGCCGCTGGCGCGCGAGTCCGACGAAATCCCGGAGTTCGCCGAGTTCACGGAAAACGCGCGCTGGACTTTCGGCGGCGCGACCTTCGCGACGCTGAACCTGGCGGGCACGCACAACAACCAGGAACTGCGTGACGAGAAATATTGGCGCGAATTCGTGCACCGTGAACAGGCCAATCTCGCCTGGGTCAAGGCGAGCTTCGCGGCAGCGCGCCGTGCGAAACAGCGCGCCATCGTGCTGGCCTTCCACTCCAACCCATTCGAAGAGCAGCTCCGCTACGACGGCGGCCCCTTCGAAGCCGTCGTCAAGGCGATCGACGCCGAAGCCGAGGCCTTCGACGGCCAAGTGCTCATCGTCCAGGGCCACCGTCACGAGTTCGTTATCGATCGGCCGCTGACAGAGCTCGACCTGGACAAGCCGGGCGTGACGCGACAGAACCTGATGCGCCTACAGGTCTACGGCTGGCCCGACATGAAAGCCGTGCGGGTGAGCGTCGACACCTCCAAGCCCTGGGTGTTTGGCTTTGAGCCCGTCTACGCGCCTCAGAACTCGGTCTCCCCGAACAAGGACGACGAATAGCGCATGATCCGCGCGCACGTCGATATGCGTTTACTCGAGTCCGTCCAGGTCTCTATGACTGGGAGGTGTGCCATGAGCCAGAGTCGAGCATTCTCTGCGATTCTCGTATTCGTCCTGTCTGCGGCAAACGCCGTTGCGGGTGAGCGCACTGCGGTACGTGCCGGGCACCTGCTCGACGTAGTTCAGCAGAAGGTACGCCACGATGTCGTATTGCTCGTGGAGGACGGGCGTTTCCGAGAGATAGTCGATTCGGTGCCGAACGACACCGCAGTCCTGGATCTCAAGGATTACTGGGTGGTGCCTGGCTTGATCGACGGCCACACCCACGTGCTACTCCAGGGGGACGCGACCGCCGCAGACTATGACGAGCAGATCCTCAAGGAATCCAACGCGTATCGCGCCCTTCGGGCGAGTCGCGCAATGCGCATCGCGCTTGAGCACGGCTTCACAACACTGCGCGACGTTGGAAACGAGGGTGCCGGCTTTGCGGACGTAGACCTGAAGCGTGCCGTCGAGCGAGGTGTGATCCCCGGCCCACGCCTGTTTGTTGCGACCAAGGCACTCGCTCCGACCGGCGCATATCCGCTCTCTGGCTTCGACTGGCAACTCGATCTGCCTAAGGGGGTCGAGATGTGCGATGGGCCGGACGAATGCCGCAAGGCGGTGCGCGGCCAGATTGAGCACGGAGCGGACTGGATCAAGGTCTATGTCGAGCGCTCATATTATCGCGACCCCGACGGCAACTTGCGGGGCCTGCCCAACTTCA
>JANNKZ010000177.1:0-4608 GCA_031396515.1 Gammaproteobacteria bacterium | reverse complement strand
CCGCCGCTCTGCTGCACGATGCCGTACACGGTGGAGAGGCCCAGGCCCGTGCCCTTTCCCAGCTCCTTGGTGGTGAAGAACGGCTCGAACACGCGGGCGGTCGGTGTCGGCAGTCCGACGCAGATGGATCGCACGGTGTTTGCAGGCGAGTCCAACCTGCATTCGGGCGCCGGACTCGGCCGCGTCGAGGGCAACCGCAAGGCGACACAGGACTTTGTGCAATGGTTCGGCGCGCGCGGCGCTGCGGCGCCCTTCTTTGCGACGCTCTGGTACAACCATTCGGATCTCGACATCGGCGCGGCGGGCCCCGCGCTCGCGCCGGACGGGCGTTACGCGGCGAACCCGGAAGCAGCCGCGCGCTGGCTGCGCTACCGGCGCGGGCTCGCGGTCATCGACGGCGAGGTGGCGAAAGCGCTCGCTGCGCTGGAGGCATCCGGCAGAATGGACGACACCATCGTGTTCGTCATGGGCGATCACGGTTTCGAGTTCGACGATCTCGGGCTCGGCTACTACGCCCACGCGACCAACTACGGCCGCTACCAGCTGCAGACGCCGCTCTGGATGCACTGGCCCGGACGCGAGGCGCGCCGGTACACGCACCGCAGTTCGCACCTCGACCTGCCAGCGACGCTGCTGACGGAACTGCTCGGCTGCCGCAATCCGGCTGCCGACTACAGCCTTGGCCGCAACCTCTTCGACGGCGTGTCCTGGGAATGGATCATCGCCGGCAGCTATCACTCGTATGCGATCGTCGAGCCCGGGCGCATCCTCGTGACCTCACCGGGCGGACTCGTCGAGGTGCTGGGCAATGACTACCGTGCCGCGGACGACATGACGCTCGATCCCGCGCGGATCGAGGAAGCGATCGCGGCGATGCGGCGGTTCTACCGATGAAAGTCATGGCGCTCCTGCTCGCGCTGGCCGCGCCGCAGGCCTGGGCCGACACCCATTCTCTGGAGACGATACGACTTGCCGTGCCCGGTGACGGGGCTGCGCTCGCGGAGCTTGCGGCACTCGCCGCAGCCGATTGTCCTGCGCCGACCGATGCCGCGAGCGGTGGTGGCACGGTAACCGGCCTGCGGCTGCCTGCGAATACCCCGCTCCTGATCTCGGCCACGCCCGGGCTGGTGCCGGTGGAGTACGCGGGTTTCGGCGACCTCTACAGCAATGCGCGCGCGGTGGCGATCGAGGACGACGAACAGCGCGATCTTGCCGAAGAAGGGGATCGGCTGAAACCCAAGGCGATTGAAACGCTGGCGGCCGGCGACTGGGCCGGCGTGCGCGGCCGATTCCAGACCCTGATGGTGCGCGCCGACGCGCCGCTCGGGCTCGATGCCGGCGAAACCCAGGTAGATCGGCCGATCCTGACGCTGCGGAACGCCGATCACCCGGGCGAGGCTGTCTGCCTGACGGTCTATGCGGGACCGGTATCCCGCGACGACCTCGCTGCCGCCGCGCCCGAGTTGCAGGCCATGCTCTACGCGATGCTGTGGGAGCCGCTGCGCCAGCTCTCCTTCGGCCTGCAGTGGATGCTCGACCGATGGCAGGACCTGGTCGAGCGCGCGTGGCTTGCGATCCTGCTGCTGTCGCTGTCGGTGAAACTACTGATGGCGCCGCTGATCGCGATCGCCGAGCGCTGGCAGGCGGACGTGAACCGCACCAAGAGCCTGCTCGAGCCGGAGCTCGCTGCGATCCGGCGCGAGTATAAGGGCGAGGACGCGCACAACCGCACGCTCGCGGTGTATCGCAAGCACGGCGTCAGCCATTTCTATACGTTCAAGAGCCTGGCGGGATTCCTGATCCAGATCCCGATCTTCATCGCGGCCTTCGATATGCTGGGCGAGAACATCCGGCTCTCGGGCGAGAGCTTCCTGTGGATTCAGAATCTCGCAGAGCCCGACCAGCTGGCGGCGCTGCCATTCACGCTGCCGTTCTTCGGCGGGCACCTGAACCTGCTGCCGGTCGTGATGACGCTCTTCACCGTGCTCGCCGCGCGCTGGCAGGAAGACGCAACGCTGTCGCCAACACTGCTGCGCGCGCAGCGGCTGCGGCTCTATGCGATGGCGGGCGTGTTCTTCGTCTTGTTGTATCCGTTCCCGGCCGCGATGGTGCTCTACTGGACCGCCAACAATCTTTGGCACCTGGTCCGCGTCGGATGGAGCCGCTGGCTGCGACCGCGCGCGACTCAACTCTTGTCGTAGGGGTTGAATCCGCCGGACGGGTCTTTCTTGGCGACGACTTCCGCGGCGCGCTTCGGCTGGTCGCCGGCGACCGGCTTCGGCACGCCCTCAGTCTTCGCAATCGCTTTCAGCTCGGCTTCGCTGACGATCTGGTAGTGGCCGGTCGCGATATCGCGCGCGAGCACACCGTCCTTGTTGCTCTTCGCGAGCTCACGGATCTCGACCTGGGTCGGGCCGTCAGCCGTCTGCAGGATCTTCCTGAGCGCCATCGTCGACACGAGCTCGAGTTCGACGGCCTCCACCTTGCCGACCCAGACGTTGTGGCCGCGCTCGTCCGGCGCCGCGCGCGATGTGCGCTGGATGCGGACGGTCTTGGTGAAGTCGCCAGACATGACATTTTCTCGGGCTCGCTGGATTTGCCGGTCCCACTATAGGCGGGGAAATGCCTGTTTTTTGTGACGCGGATCGAGCTGCGAGGCCCGAAAACGGACTCAGCTCGCGGTTGGCACGATGGTAAACACGCCGACGCCGATCGCAAACCAGAGTGCGGCATAGATCAGGCAGTAGCCGAAGATCGCACGAAAATCGATGCGGGCGATGCTGGCCGCGATGACGATCCAGAACGGAGAAACCAGGTTGCCGATTTCGTCGCCGACGCCGAGCGCGAGCAGGCCCTGCTGCGCCGAGAGGCCGAGCGCCGACGCCGACTCCGACGTCACGAATCCCTGGATGATCCACTGGCCGCCGCTCGACGGCACGAACAGGCTGACCACTGCACCCGCCGTGGCAGTCAGGAAGGTGAACGTGGCCGGCGACGACAGTTCGGCGAAGAACCGGGCAAGGGTCTCGCCGATGCTGGTGTACTGCAGGAGGCCGGCGATGCCGCCGTAGACCTGGTACAGCACCAAGATCTGCCAGCAGGACTGCACGGTTGAGCGCACCGCGTGCGAGAAGGCCGCCAGGTTCCGTTGCAGCAACAATGCGCCGAGCAGCAGCGCCGTGATCATCGAGTTGAGGTCGAGGCCGGCGCCGAGCGTCACGAAGTGATGGAACAGCCAGCCTGCGAGCGCTGCTGCGAGGAGCAGCGGAAAGAGCTGCGTCCGTTCGCTCCAGCCCGCGATGCCACGCGCAGCCACCGGTATCGCCGATGCCGGCTCGGGCTCCGCCGCGAGTGCGCCGGAGTCGGGGAACTGCGAGATCGGCTGGCCGCTCCGCGGCATCATGAGCCACGCAACCAGGGCGACGGCGAGCGCATACGCCACGACCATGAGGATCGCCGGCGGCGACCCGATAGTTGTCGACAGCGGCAGGATGCCAATCGTGGCCTCGAGGAAGTGGCCGGGCGTCGCTGCCATCAGCACGGGCGTCGAGGACAGGCCGAATTGCCAGACGGCCGACGCTGCGAAGACCGTGGCAAGCAGGCACGGAAAATCGACCCGGATGCCGCGTTCTTCCGCCGCGCGCGCGAAATGCACGGCGATCAACGGTCCGAGGGCGAGGCCAAGGCCCCAGTACAGGTAGCTGAGCGAAGCGTTCAGCGCGACCGCGATCAGCACCACCTGGCCGCGGCTCTTCGGCAGGCGAGCGAGCTTCAGCACCATCGTGCGGAACAGCGAGGTGCGGCTGAGGACGGCGGAGAGCACCAGCAGCAGCGTCATCTGCATGCTGAAGGCGAGCAGCATCCAGAGGCCACGATAGAACGCGTCGGCCGTCGCCACCGCGCCGTTGCCGAGGCCGAGCGAAGCGGCGACCAGCACGATCAGCAGCAGCACGGCCATGGCCGTGGCGTCCGGCACGCAGTCACCGGCCGCCTGCGTGAAACGCGACAACCGGTCGCGCAAGATTAGCGGGCTTTCAGGCTGGTCGGGATCGGCGGTCCCGATTTTGGATTGAACTCGCGGTGATCGAGTCCGAGGTATTGCAGCAGGGTCGCGGCGACATCGCTTTGCGTGACGCCTGCGAGGCCTTTCACTTCGCCGAGCGCCGGCGTATCCGGTCCGATGATCGCGACCCAGATGTCCTGGGCACCTTCGATCCCGACACCGTGATCGTGCCAGTCCGCCGGCGTGCGGCCGCGACCGTGGTCGGCCGTGATGATGAGCGTCGTGCGGCCGCGATAGTGCGGGTCCGACTGCAGCGTCTGCCAGAGTTCGCCGATCCAGGAGTCGGCGAGATGCAGGTAGTCGAGTACGCGATCGTAGCGTTTCGCGTGCGCCCAGTCGTCGGACTGGCCGAGGCCGAGCCACAGCACGCGCGGATGGTGTTTCCTGAGGTAGCCGAGCGCCAGGCGGAAGGTCAGCGCGTCGTTGCTGCTTTCCTCCCAGTTTTCCAGGACTTCGCGGCGCAGCCCCGCCATCAGCTCGAGTTCCGGCGTGCTGAGTGCGGCGGGCAGGAAATCGTAGGCACCGCTCATGAAGAAAGTGCCGTC
>JANNKZ010000165.1:0-2333 GCA_031396515.1 Gammaproteobacteria bacterium | reverse complement strand
GAACGCCGAAGCTCATCGGCGTCATCAGTTGGGGCAAGGCCCGCTGCAATGGCGACGGGCAACCCGGCGTGTATACGAGTGTCGTGGCTTACGCCGACTGGATACGCAAGGCGATGACGTTGGACGCGTCGAAAAGCGCCTTGCCCTGAGGCCTGCGTGAAACGGGCGGTTCACCCGGCTTGTGCCGCGATGAACCGCCTCGCAATCAACCGATCAGTTACTGACCGGCGGCGGCTCCGGATCGGATACCTTGTCGCCACCCGACTGTTCGGCATCGGTGGAATTCGCATCTACGGGCACGACTACTTCTACCGCCGGCGGCGGAGCTTGCGTCGTGACCTCCAGCGAAACGTCCGGCGCAGGCTCCTCTTCCTTCTTCGCGCATGCTGTCACCAGCACGACCGCGGCGATTGCCGCGAGAACCGACTTGTACGATGTCATTGGCATTCACCCCTGGGCGGATTGGAACGGGATTGTCCCCAAGCGGGATCGAGCCTAGTCGAAGCCGATACGGTCGAGCAACTGCCGGAAGCGCGGGTCCTCGCGCAGGGGGTCCAGCCACGGATCGTTGCGCAAATAGATCAGCCCGGAATCACCGGCGGCAAATGCCTGCTGGAGCCGTGCAATGGAGGCATCGCGGTCGCCCAGCTGAGCGAGGACCTGCCCCTGCTGGTACAGCACGCGATCGCCGTGGTCGGCTATGAGCCCGCCGAGCATTTTGCGCGCCGCTCCGTCGTTTCCGCGGCGGTGTTCAAGGATCGCGAGGCCGCTCAGCCGGAAGTCGTCTACCGGTTCCGCCGCGTAGGCGGTGTGTGCCTCGTCGAGGCGACCGAGCATCTGCAGGGCATCGCCGATCGCGGCATGGGCGCGCGACAGGCGCGGATTGAGCTTGAGTGCCCGGCGCGCCGGCGGGATCGAGGCCTCATAACGACGCGCGGCGAATTCGATCGATGCCGCGGCTCGGTGAATCAGCGGATTCAGCGGATCGAGCAGCAAGGCACGCTTCATGGCCTCGGATGCCTGGCGCGCATAGCCGCATCGCGCGCTGTACTGGGCGTAGCGCGCCATCACGGCGGCCTCGCCCTGGCCGAGCTGGCGCGAGCGCTCGAACGGCACGCGCGCCGCGCGCGCATCCAGGCGGCCCTGGAACAGGGCGAAGCCGAGCGTCGAGTGGGCGTCCGCGAAATCCGGCGCGATCGCGATTGCGCGTTCCGCAGAGGCCGCCGCCGCGTCATACAGGGCGGCGAGCTCGCCGACGGCACCGTACTGGTTGGCGATCGCGGTCAGCGAGCGGGCGCGTGCTGCATGGGCCGCCGCATAGTCCGGGTCCGCGGCAATCGCGGCGTCGAATTGCGCGAGCGCAGCACGCTCGGAGGCTTCGTCGGCGCTGAGGTCGTAGAGCGCGCGACCGCGCAGGTAGGCGTCGTATGCGGCGACGCTGCTGGTACCGCCCGGTGCAACCGCCGGGGCATCCGGGCCGGATCCGCGTTTCCCGGTCACGCGTGCGACGAGTTCGGTCGCCACCGCACCCGCGATCTCGGTCTGCACGGCGAAGATGTCGCTCATCGAGCGTTCGAAGATGTCTGACCAGCGGCTGAAGCCGGTGCTGCCGTCGATCAGGTCGGCGGCGACCCGTACGGTATCTCCCACGCGGCGGACGCTGCCGTCCAGGAGATAGGCAACGCCCAGCTTGTCCGCGATCGTGGTGGCATCCTCCTTTCGCTCGCGAAACGTCGCGGCTGAGGCCTGTGCCATGACCTGGAGCCCGCCGTTCTGCGCCAGCGTCGCGCGGAGTTCCTCCGACAGCCCGTCGGAAAAATAAGCCTGGTCTGCATCGCCACTCAGGTTCCGGAACGGCAGCACCGCCACGCTGTTGCCCGCTGCCGCCGCTCGATTGCCGAACAATCCGCTGCGCCAGGCAACAATTCCCCCGGCCGCGGCAAGCGACATGCCGCCGGCCGCGAACAGCAGGCTGCGGCGCGACATGCCGGTCCTGCCGACACGAACTTCCCCGGCGTCGCGCGCGGCAGATCTGGCGGGCCCGGAGGTCGCGGCAATCGCGCGGCGCACCGCGGCGATGCCGGGCGCCGCAGCCTCGCCGTGCCATCCCGACAGGTCGATCGCGTGGTATTGCCGGTAACCCATGGGCGGGGGCGTTCCGTCGAGCGAAATCGGCACGAGCTTGTGCAGGTCCCTGCCCTTGGCCGCTTCATCGAGAACCCAGTCCGACTGGACCGATGTTTTCGACCAGATGACGAGGACGGCATCGCAGTTGTCGAGCGCCGATTCGATCGTCTTCGCGAAGGCCTCGCCGCCCTCGATCAATGCGTCCC
>JANNKZ010000131.1:0-15084 GCA_031396515.1 Gammaproteobacteria bacterium | reverse complement strand
CGACCAGCTCGTCGGCAACCAGCCAGGCTTCATCGCCGCCCGAGATCACCGCTTTCATGCCTTTCTTCGCGGCGTAGCGGACGACCTGCCGGATGTCCGCTGCGCGCTCGACCTCGAATATCACGCGACCGCCGGCGAGATACGATTTCAGCGCGGCCCGCCCTTCCGGCAGGAGCAGGGCACCTTCGCCCGCGGTCGCCGGCTGGCGCACTTCGCGGATCGCCTGGTCGAACAGCATGTATTGCGCCGCGCGGCTGCCGCCGGAGCCTTCGATCGCGGCGCTGCCCCAGTTCACGATCAGCGACTGGCTGCCTGCGAGTGCCGCGTCGAAGCGGCCGTCTAGCGTGAAAGCCGCGCCCTGGCCCGCAATCAGGCTGTGGTTGCGCGACGGAACCGACATCGTCCAGGTCACGCCTTCGACGCGCGCTACGGCCAGCAGCGACGAGCGCGCATTGAACGCGGGCGTGATGTCGAATTCCGGGCGCCAGTGATGCTGCCAGGCGGGCGCCATCAGTTTCAGTTCCGAATCGACCGTCGAAGCTTCGAGAGACAGCTCTTCAATTCCGATCTGCGTGAGCCCGCCGAAAATGCCGGGCGTCAGGTCGCGGCCCTTCGCGTCGATGATGGCGATGCCGGCCGATGCCTCGAGCCCCGCACCGATGGCGGTAATGCGCCCGGTCCGCACCAGCACGTCCGTGTTCTCGCGTACGCCCTCGGCGGTGATCGTGTGAACGCGCGCACCGCGAATCAGGATGTCCTGCGCGGACGCCGGCCCGACGGCGAGGAGCGAAACCATGACGATGCAGAATTTCGTCACAGCGAGAAATCCGAGCGCGGCTTCGCCGCGGGTTTCGCGCGGTCGTATTGCAGCACGCCGTCGATGTACACCTGATCGGGCATTGCATAGACGCTGAACGGCGTGCCGTTCCAGATGACGACGTCCGCCATCTTGCCGGCTTCGAGCGAGCCCGTCTGCGCAGCGATGCCGAGTGCGCGTGCGGGATTCGAGGTGACCCAGCGTATCGCTCGCTCGGGTGGAATGTCCATGCCGAGACGCTCGCCGCGCACCATGACCTTGGCGGCTTCCTGGTTCAATCGCTGGATGCCCTCATCGGAATCAGAGTGCACGATCGCGCAGCCGTTCTGCGGGTAGTCCACCAGCGCGATGTTTTCCTGGATGCCGTCGTAGGCCTCCATCTTGAAGCCCCACCAGTCCGCCCAGAGCGCGCCGCAGACGCCTTCCTCGGCGAGCCGGCCGGCGAGCTTGTAGGCCTCGACGCCGTGGTGGAAAGCGGAAATCTTGAAGCCGAATTCCTGGGAGAGATCGAGCATCGTCGCCATCTCGTCGGCGCGATAGCAGTGGATGTGTACGAGGATGTTGCCCTGCATCGCTTCAGCGAGCGTCTCGAGCTCCAGGTCGCGCTTCGGCGGAATCGGGCGAATCGCGTCCACTTCCTGCTTTTTCTCGAAGACCGCGAGTTCGGCGCGGTACTTGGTCCATTTGTCGGCATATTCTCGGGCGTCGGCGAACGCCTGCCGGTAGCCGGCGACATTGCCCATGCGGGTGGAAGGCGCGTGATCGCTGCTGCCGTACACGCGCTTAGGATTTTCACCGCAGGCCATCTTCAGGCCGTGAGGCGCGCCGGGAAACTTCATCGCCTGGTAGGTGGTGGCGGCAACGTTTTTGATCGTCACACCGCGCCCGCCGATCAGGTTTGCGGATCCCGGCAGGAGCTGAAGGGACGTCACGCCGCCTTGGAGCGCCGCCTCGAAGCCCGGGTCCTGCGGCCACAGGCTATGCTCCGCCCAGACGTTGGCGGTCACGGGATCGGTCGCCTCGTTGCCGTCGCGGTGCGCATCGATGCCGGGGCTCGGATAGACGCCCATGTGCGAATGGACATCGATCAGTCCCGGCGTCACCCAGCGTCCGGCGGCGTCGACGACCTGCGCATCTGCGGGCGCGTGCAGTCCTTTGCCAACCGACGCGATTCGCCCGTCCACGATCAGCACGTCGCCGTTGTCCATGCGGGTGCCGGTGCCGGTGAGTACGGTAGCGTTCCGGATCAGGATCGCCGGCGCGGACCCGGCCAGATAGGTGGAAGAGTAGGGCGCACGCTTCGGCGCGGCGGCCGTCGCAAGCGGTGCAACGGCCGGCGCCGGCGGCTGTACTGCGCAGGCCGCTGCGATGGAAAGTTCGACCGCAACCGCGAATGCCCGGTACGCTGTGCGAATCATCCGGCGGATGTTACACGCCGACGCGGGAATCGCGAACGCTTTCTGCGCGTCCGGGTCCGAACGATGCAAGGAGGCATCGATGTCGCCGAACCTATTCCGGAACGTGGTGGCCGCGACCGCTTGTGCCCTGGCAATTCCCGCGCTGCCGGCGCGTGCCGACGACTCGGCTCGCATCAATAACCTCGAGTCGGAGATCCAGCGACTGCGTACGCAGGTCGCCGAGCAGAACCGCCGCATCCAACGTCTCGAGGCGATGCTGGAACAAGGCGCCGTGGCCGTCACCGATTACAAAACCGGCCGCCATACGGATTCCGCGACTTCCGATAACGCGGGAACGGAGGGGCCGCTTCCCTGGCAATCGCCGGAAGCCTGGCAACGCATTGCGATCGGCATGTCCCAGGCAGAGACCATCGCGATTCTCGGCGAGCCCACCGCGGTCGAGGCCGTCGACAACTTCATGACGCTCTTTTATAGCGACGGTGCGGCCGGCGGGGAGATCAGCGGGCACATCAACCTGAAAGACAACCTCGTAGTGGCGATCAAGAAGCCCGCTTCGCGATAAGATCGGGCGGTGAAACGCCGCTCGACACTCAAGCTCCTGGCGGGCGCCGCGGCGGTGACCGGCATGGATTCGATGCTGCCGCGATTCGCCGCCGCGCAGGCCCCTCGCCCGAACATCGTCGTCGTCGTTATCGACGACCTGCGCTGGGACGAGCTCGGCTTTTCCGGTCACCCCTACCTCGAGACGCCGAATATCGACCGCCTCTCGCGGGAGAGCGCGAATTTCACGCACGCTTTTCATACGACGCCGCTCTGTTCGCCCAATCGCGCCTGCATCCTGACCGGCGAGTACGTCACCAAGCACGGCATCTACAACAACGTGGACCGTTTTCAGCTGAGCCGGCAGCTGCGCACGTTCACCGGTACGCTCCAGGCGGCGGGCTACGAGACCGCGCACATCGGCAAGTGGCACATGGGCGACAAACCCACGCCGCGGCCCGGCTATGACTACTGGGTGAGTTTCGCCGGACAGGGGAGGATCGTCGATCCCGAACTCTACGAAGACGGCGGCCTGCACCCGGTGTCCGGTTACATCACGGACATCCTGACCGACCGTGCAGTCGGCTTCATCGAGAAGCGCCGGGACAGGAGCAAGCCCTTTTGCCTGTTCCTCGGCCACAAGGCGATTCACCCCGATACGGTCCAGCGTGCGGACGGATCGATCGATCCCACGGGTCCGCATGGCTACCTGGCCGCAGAGCGCCACCGCGGGCGCTATGCCGGCAAGAACTATCCGAAGGCGCGGAGTGCCGATCCGGCGGATTCGAGCCGAATCGGGAGCGAGGTCCTGCGCCGCATCGTCGAGCGTAAGTCATCGCCTGCGATCGCGAAGGAATTCGGCGCGACCATGAACGAGGGCGCCGACCAGCAAGGCATTCGCGACCGAGCAGAGATGATGCTTGCGGTGGACGAGAGCATCGGCCGGCTGCTCGCGGCGCTCGAGACGCAAGGCCTCGCCGATGAGACCGTGTTCGTGTTTACGAGCGACAACGGCTATTTCTTCGGCGAGCATGGGCTCACGATCGAGCGGCGATTCCCGTACGAGGAATGCATCCGCTCCCCGCTCCTGATCCGCTACCCCGCGCGATTCAAGCCAGGCGTACCGCTAGACCAGCTGGTTTCCATGATCGATATTGCGCCGACCGTGCTCGAGCTCGCCGGCCTGCCGGTGTCGGCGAATATTCAGGGCCATTCTCTGCTGGCGCTCGCAAGCGGCAATGCCGGGGACTGGCGCAAGTCCGTGCTGGTCGAGTACTACTCGCACGATTTTCCGATGCCGTGGGTGCTGGACGTGGACTACCGCACAATCCGGACGGCGCGGCACAAGCTCATTCACTGGGTGCAGTACCCGGACCTCGACGAGCTGTACGATCTCGAGGCCGATCCGCTGGAGATGGAGAACCTGGCCGCGCGCGCCGACATGCGCGAACTGCGGAACTCCCTGCGGGCGGAATTGCTGATCCTGGTCGGTCAATCCCTGTCGCTGTAGTTGCCGGAGAAAACGCGATGATGCGAAAACTATTGTTCCTCGTCCTGGCGGTGATGCTGACCTCCGTTGCACATGCGGAGGAGCCTGCCGCTGGGGAGATCACCCAGCTCCTCAGGGAGTTCCTCGACGGCGCCTCGAAGAACGACGTCGCCGCGCACGAACGGTTCTGGGCCGACGACCTGATCTACACGCGCTCCGCCGGCGTGCGGATCGGCAAGGCAGAAATCCTGGAGAACGCACGCTCCGGCCCGACCGCGACGGCCGAGGAGCCGACGACGTATACCGCCGAGGACATCCGCATCCAGCAGTACGGAGATGCCGCCGTGCTGGCATTCCGCCTGGTCGGCGTCACCGGCAGCGGGGAGAAGGCCGAGGTTGTGCATTACCTCAATACCGGGACCCTGATCAAGCGCGACGGCGAATGGCGTGTCGTGGCCTGGCAGTCCACGCGGGTCCCCTGATCGGGCAAGCGGGACTTTCCGAAGCCGTCTAAAGTAGCCGCATGAAGCGGCGCCCAGACCGTGGATAGCCCGCAGATCGTCTTCCTGCTGATCGTCGCGATCACGCTGATGCTCTTCATCGGCGAGCGCGTGCGCATCGACGTGGCGGCCATGCTGACGCTGCTCATGCTCGCGATTACCGGCATCCTGACGCCGGCCCAGGCGCTTTCCGGATTCGCCAGCGAACCCGCGATCATCGTCGCCTCCGTGTTCGTGATCTCGGCGGCCTTGAGCGCGACCGGCATCACCGAACGCATCGGTGCACTGATCGCCCGCGCGGCCGGCGCCAGCGAATGGCGGGCAATCCTGATCGTGATGCCGGCAGTCGCGATGCTCGCGGCTTTCTCGCATCACCTGATGATCACGGCGATGATGCTACCGATCATGATGCGCCTCGCGCGCGAGCGGAAGCTCTCTCCGTCGCGGCTGCTGATGCCCATGTCGCTCGCGGCCTCGATCGGCACGACGCTGACGATCTTCAGCGCGCCGGCCTTCCTGCTGATGAACCACATCCTGCGCACCGGCGACCAGGAGCCGCTCGGTATCTTCGGCATCTCGCCGATCGGCGCGGCACTCGTCGTGCTAGGCATTCTCTACATGTCTTTCGGCCGATGGCTGCTGCCGCGCCGGCTGGCGCGAGCCGACGAGACCGACTACCTACGCCTCGACCGCTATTACACCGAGCTGGTCCTCGAACCGAACTCGCGCTGGATCGACCGGCCGATTTCGGAGTTCAACGTCCACTTTCAGGGCCGGCTCGAGGTGGTCGAATGGCTGCGCGACCGCGTCGCGCAGCGCAACTCCGGCCGCGGCGCCACCTTGAAAGCGGGCGACGTGCTGTTCGTGCGCGCCGCTCCCGACGAGATTGCCTCCGTGGATGCCGAACCGGGCCTCGCGCTGCACGCGGTGCGCAAGTACAGCGACACGCTCCAGGGGCACGGCGGCGACAGCAACGACCACCAGCTCGTGCAGGTCGTGGTCGCGCCGCATTCCCAGTTCGTCGGCGAAACCATCGGCAGCGCCGATTTCCGCAAGAACCTCGGTGTCGTGGTCGTCGGCATGTGGCGCCGCCAGGGCTGGATCCGCGAGAAGCTGTCGCAGGTGCGCCTGAGCGAGGGCGACCTGCTGGTGCTCCGCGGCACGCCGGAGAAATTCAGCGAGCTCGCCAGCCATCACGGCTTCCTGATGATGGTGCCCTTCAACGCGAATCCGCGCCGGCGCCGGTACGCCGCGCGCACGATCGTGATCGTCGCCCTGGTCGTTGCCGCGGCGGCATCCGGTGAGGTGCCGGCACAGATGGCCTTCCTCGCTGGCGCCGTGGCGCTCGTGCTGACTGGCTGCGTGAGCATCGAACGGGCCTACCGCGAAATCGACGTACGCATCTTCGTGATGATCGCGGGCGTGATCCCGCTCGGCCTCGCGATGGAGCAGACCGGCACGGCGAGCTTTCTCGCCTGGCATCTCCAGCACTTGATTACCGGCTGGCATCCGCTCGCCGTGTTGCTGATGTTGTTCTGGGCCGCGGCGCTCGTGACGCAGATCCTATCCGACGCGGCGACCGTGGTGCTTTTGGGGCCGATCTCGATGGCGCTCGCGCTCGCGATCGGCATGCCACCGCAGCCCTTCATCGTCTGCACCGCGCTCGGCGCGGTGGCCGCATTCCTGACGCCGATCGGTCACCATGGCAATCTGCTGATCCTGAACCCTGGGCAATACACTTTCGGCGACTTCCTGCGCGTCGGAGCTCCGCTCACGATCGGCATCAGCGTCGTCTCCGTCTGGCTCTCGCAATGGCTCTGGCTGGACGGTCCGCTGATCCCGGACTGGAATCTCATCCGTTTGGAAATCAAGGATTTCTTCACATGATCGCATTGACACGCCGCGGCTTCGTCGCCGGCACCACGGCTGCCGCCATCGCCTTTGCGATCGGCCGGCCGGCGCTCGCCGCCGAGCGCAATCCCTATCGCGAGGCCATCGTGATCGACGGGCTCGGCGGGCTCGGTAATTCCGCGACGGACGGCCCGCTTTCCGTGGAGTTCGTGAAACAGGCAGTGGATTCCGGCCTGACCTGCGTACACATCACCATGCTCCCGGTTGGAACGACGGCGCCGGACCAGGCGTTCGCGCGGGCGGTGATCAACATCGGCCAGATGGAAAGCGAAATCGACGCGCATCCCGAGGCATTCACGCGCGTCCGCACGGCGGCGGACATCGTCGCGGCGAAAAAGAGCGGGAAGCTCGGCCTGCTCTACGGATTCCAGGACGGCGTCGCGTTCGAGACGGATTTGTCGCGGCTCGACGAATTGCACCGACTCGGCCTGCGCATCGTGCAGCCGACCTACAACCGCCGGAACCTGCTGGGCGACGGCTGCCTCGAGCCCGCGAACGCTGGCCTGAGCCTCGCCGGCGTGCAGGCCATCGAACGCATGAATGAGATCGGCATCCTGGTGGACCTCAGCCACTGTGGCCGCCAGACGGCCGCCGATGCGATCAAGCATTCGAAGAAGCCCGTCGCTTTCACGCATACCGGCTGCGCGGCGCTCAATGACCATCCGCGCAACCGCACGGATGCCGAGATCCGCGCCTGTGCGGAGAAGGGCGGCGTCATCGGCATTTACTTCATGCCCTTCCTGAGCGAAGGCAAGCAGCCGACCGCGAATGATGTCCTGCGCCACCTCGAGCACATGATCCAGGTCGCGGGCGAGGACCATGTCTCGATCGGCACTGACGGCGGCATTTCGCCCGAGGCACTCACGCAGGAATATAAGGACCGGCATGCCGCGTTCATCCGCGAGCGGCGCGAGGCCGGCATCTCCGCGCCGGGCGAGACGGAAGAGGGCTACCTGTTCGTGAACGAGCTCAACACGCCGCGTCGGCTGGAAACGCTGGCCGACCTGTTGCTCGCGCGCGGGCATTCGAGCGCTCGCGTGGAGAAGGTTCTTGGCAGCAATCTGCTGCGCGTGTTGTCGGAGACCTGGAAAGCCTAGGCGCGGTAGGCCCCGCCCTCACTCCAGGACGCTGACAGGACGTTCAAGATCAGCCTTCCCGCGGTGATGCAGGTCAGCCCGTTCGCGAAGTCGAACGACGGCGCGATTTCGACGATGTCCATGCCGACGATCCGGTTGCTGCGCGCGACCGAGCGGATCAGCGGCGCGAGCTGGCGGAAGTAGATGCCGCCGGGCGTCGGCGCCATGACCGCCGGGCATTCGGTCGGATCGAGGCCGTCGGCGTCGATCGTCAGGTAGACCGGCTGTCCCTTCGGGATCGTCGCGAGCACGGGCTCGATGCCCTCCGCGTGGATCTGCTCGGCGCCGATCAGGTGCGAGCCGAACGCGCGCGCGGCGTTCACCTCGCGGCTTCTCGCACTGCCGATGGCGCGCAAACCGATCTGCGTCATGCCCGACACGGCCTTGTTCTTGCTCGCCCATTGCAACGGGCTGCTGTAGCCGCGCCGCACGCCGCCCACTTCCTCGCGCCAGTCGAGGTGCGCATCGATATGCAGGATATGGACGGGCTTGCCGATGGCATCGAGCGCATCGACGACCGGGATCGTGACGCCATGATCGCCGCCGAGCACGACGAGCTGCGCGCCCTGCTGCCACAGGTGGCGCACGCGCGCGGTGATCGCCGCGGCGTAGTCGCCGTAGTCGCCCTTTCCGGACCAGGCGACATTGCCGATGTCGATATGCCGCGCCGGCAGGTTGGAAGCGAGGTCGGTGCCGGTATCGAAATCCCAGTGCGCCGGGTTGTAGCAAAAACTTTGCGACATGTTGCGAATCGCATCCGGCGCGTGCGACTGGTCGTTCGGGAAGTTGTCGTGCGCGTAGGGTTCGCTGTGCTGGATGCCGAGCAGCGCGACTTCGGCATTCCAACCGGCGGGATCGGTCACCACCGGCCAGTCGAGGAAGGGCCGTGCCGGCGCGGCCGTCGGTTGCAGGCTGGTCATGGCTGGCCCTCGTTGCGCCCGGCATCGATGGTAAACCAGAGCGCGGCAGCAACAATGGATGTGACCGCGCCGGTCGCAAATACGACGGTCCAGCTCTGGCCCGTGGACAGCGCCGCGATGATCGGCGTGGCGACGACGCCGCCAAGGTTTCCGCCGGTATTGAGAACCGCGGTCGCGGCCATCGTGTCGGAGGGAGCGAGATGCATGGTCGCGCCCCAGTACGAACCCTCAGTCAACTCGATGCAGGCGAATCCCAGGCAGAGCGCGGCGATCGCCCAGTACGCGTCGCCGAGCGTTACGGTCAGGTAGAGGAAGAGGGCGGCACAAGGGAGCGCAACGAGCGGCACGATGCGTAGCCCCCGTCGCGCGCCGAATCGGCTGCGCAGGCCGTCGGCGAGCCGTCCGCCCACGGCCGCTGCGACGCCCGCGACGACGAACGGCAGGCCCGCGAGCCAGCCGCTTTCGAGCACGCTCAGGCCGCGGTCCTGCACCAGGTAGAGGAAGCTCCAGAAGGTCACGAGATAGAACACGTAGTTCATGACGAAGTACGAGACCGTGATCCGCAGGATCTGCGGGTCCCCCAGTATGCGCATCACGCGCGGCACAGTCATGGCCCGGCCGGGATCGAATGAGGGATTGCCGCGCACCTCCGCGAGCTCGATCGGCGACACCATCGTGTGCTGCTGCGGCCGATCGCGCGAGAGCAGGAACCACAGCATGACCAGCAGCAGCGACGGCAGGCTCGAGTAAACGAGGGCCCACTGCCAGCCGTATTGATGCATGAGCCAGGCGACGAGCGGGGAGGTCGTCGCCGCGCCGAGCCAGATTCCGGTGACGAGCAGTCCCATGCCCGCCGCCCAGCGGCCGACCGGAAACCAGAACCGGATCGTGCCGGAAGCGACCGGAAACCAGAACCGGATCGTGCCGGAAGCGACCGGGAAGAGCGCCGCCTGCGCGGCGCCGAGCACGGCGCGTGCGGCCAGAAGCGCGACGAACACGACGCCCGCGGCGATGAGTGGCGCGCCCGCGGTCAGCAGGCTCGCCAGCACGGTCGCGAGGCCGATCGCGGTCAGCATGCGGCGCGCGCCCCATTGCTGGCCGATCAGGGCGCCCGGGATCTGGAAGATGGAATAGAAGAGCAGGAATGCCGTGAAGAGCCAGCCGACCTGCACCTGCGTCAGGCCGAGCTCCGGCATCATCCGCTCGGCGGCGATCGCGACGCTCGTGCGCTGGACATAGCCCGTGAACGCGAATGCGAACAGCATCGCGAACACGAGCCAGCGGATCCGGAAGGGCGCGCGCGGCATCAAGCGGCGATAGTATCAACAATCGCCGCTTGCATTCCCGCTGGTCGTCAGTCCAGCGCTTGCGCGCTCAGTGGCGTGGCGTTTCCCAGTAACGCGGCGCTTTGTAATAGTCGTAGGCCTGGTTGCGATAGGCCTGGCCGTCGCCGCGGACGAGTTCGTTCATCGACGCTGCCGGGGCGGCCTCGAGCTGCTCCTTCGTGAAGTCCACGATGTAGCTGTCCTTGTCCTTGTCGTAGTTGAGCGAGGACCAGGGCACCGGGTGGTACTTCTCCGAGATGCCGAGGAACCCGCCAAAGGACACGATCGCGAACATGATGTTGTTCGAGAGCTTGTCCAGCACGATGTCCTCGACCTGACCGATCTTCTTGCCGGACGGGTCGCTGACGTCGGTCCCGGCGACTTTCTTGGCACGGATGGCCGACGTGTGGCCAGTTGCGGTGGGCATGGCTGTCACCTCCATGTGATGGGTAGCCTGAGTGGAGTCCAAGGGTAATTCGCCCGCTGGCGCGGTTCAGGCAGTCGAAGGAGCGTCCCGGTGTGGGACGCTCCCCGACAAGCAGGTCGGGGGGTCAGTTTGCGTTGAGCTCGTCAGCCATCGTCGCGAAGATTTCGGTATGCCGGTCCACGTCGGCTGCCGTCGTCGCGGGCGACATCAGGGCCATATTATGGAACGGCGTGATCAAGATCCCTCGGTTCAGCATATAGAGATGTATGTAGGGATCGAGGACCTCATCCTGCCCCGCGGCCGCCTCGGCGCCGTTTCGTGCGACCTGCGCGCGGAACAGGTATTCCACGCGGCAACCGATCCGCACGACATGCCAGGGCAACTGACGTGACGCAATGACATCCTGCACGCCCGCCTCGAAGCGCTCGCCGAGCGCGATCATGTTCGTGAAAGCCGCATCCGTCATGACGGAACCAAGCGTCGCGCGCATGGCGGCGAGCGACAGCGCATTGCCCGCGAGCGTGCCGCCGATGCCGCCGACGTCCGTGTTTCGCGTGTCGGTACGGGTCTGAATGAGGTTGCGGACGCGTTCAGTCACGCCATAAGCGCCGCTCGCAATGCCCGCGCCGAGCGTCTTGCCGATGGTGACGATGTCGGGTTCCAGCCCCCAGGCGCGGGTCGCGCCGCCCGGCCCCGCGCTGATGGTATGGGTCTCGTCGATGATCAGGAGCACGCCGTACTGTGTGCAGAGCTGGCGCACGGCGGCGTGGTAGCCGGGTTCCGGCAGCACGATGCCGACATTCGTCAACGCGGGCTCGAACAGGCAAGCAGCGACATCCCCATGCGCGAGCGCCGACTCGAGCGCGGCGAGATCGTTGATCTCAACGACGCGTGTCGTCAGTTCGAGCGGTACGGGCTTGCCGATATTGCCGCTGCGGGCGACGGTCTGTCCGTTGTGTAGCATCGCGACGGACTCGTCGACCGTTCCGTGGTAACAGCCGTTGTGCACGACGATCTTCGACCGGCCGCTGACCTCGCGCGCCCAGCGAATGGCGCAGCGGTTGGCGTCGGTAGCCGACAGAGTGAATTGCCAGTAAGGCACGCCGAAGCGTCGCGCGAGTTCGTCGCCCACCCAGGCGGCGTCTTCGGTCGGCAGCATCAGGGTGATGCCTTTCGCCGCCTGCTTCGCGATCGCCTCGACCGCAGCTTTTGGCGCGTGACCCGCCATGCCGCCAGTGTCGCCCAGGCAGAAATCGACGAACTCGTTGCCGTCCACGTCCCGGAAACGCGCCCCTTCGGCGCGATCGACATACACGGGGTGATCCCCGGGCCAGCGCGTCATCCAGTTCATCGGCACGCCGAAGAGGAGCGAGCGCTTGGCCGCCTCGGCAAGCCGGCCGCTCTGCGCGTGGCGGATTCGGAAGGTCGCGCGCTCGCGATCCATCAGGCGGGAGAGGCGAGTCGTTGCCATGTTCACATCTGCTTGAAGAGGTGCAGGTAGGTCCGGCTCACCGGCAGGATGTCCGCGCGATCTTTAAGATGAATGTCCGCCGTCTCGTTCGTGCCGCGCGTCACGTGGCTGATCGAGCGCAAGTTCACGACCACGGAGCGGTGCACCTGCGCGAACTGCGCCGGGTCGAGTTGCTCGACCAGTTCCTTGATCGGCGTGCGGATCATTGCGTCGCCGGCCTTGCCCTGGTCGCCGCGCCAGGCGATGGACGTGTACTTTTCTTCCGAGCGCAGGTAGTCGATTTCGTCCACCGGGATCATGCGCACGGTGGCGCCGATGGATGCGCGCAGGAACTTGAGCGGCGCCGGGCCGAGCTTTTTCAATAGCTGGGTCGCGAGCTGTTCCAGGAGTGCCGCTGTCTCGGGAGCCGGCGCTGCCGTGCGCAGGCGCTCCTGCAGTCTCGCGACGGTATCGGCCAGCCGCGCCGGTTCCACGGGCTTTACGAGGTAATCGAGCGCGCCCTGCTCGAATGCCTGCACGGCGTATCGGTCGAAGGCGGTCACGAAGACGAGGTGCGCGCGGCGTCCGATCTGACGCGCCGCCTCGACACCCGACAGGCCGGGCATGTGAACGTCAAGAAAACAGATGTCCGGCCCCTTCGATTCGAACTGCTCGACCGCTTCGCGACCATTCCGGGCCTGGGCGACGATTTCGAGTCCGGGCCAGGCGACCGCAAGCAGGCGCGCGAGCGAACGGCGGAGCAGGGGTTCGTCGTCGGCGATCAGGGCGGTCGGGCGCAATGCGCTCATGCCGTCGCCTTCTGTGCTGGGAACCAGACTTCGACACTGACACCGTGCGGCTCCAACGCGAGGAGTCGCATGTGCGCGTCGGGGCCGAAGCTCAGTTGCAGGCGCTCGCGCAGCGTCGAGAGTCCGGTTCCGAGTCCCTTGCCGGTGGTGCGCATGCCGATACCGGTGTCCGTGACGTGCGCGCGCACGCGCCCTTCCTGCAGGCGCACGCTGACTTCAATGCGACCGCCTTCCTCGCTCGGGTCGATACCGTGGCGGACGGCATTCTCGACGAGCGTCATCAGTGTCATCGGCGGGCAGCGCAGGTCGAGCGTCGCGTCGTCGGCCTGGATCGAGAACTGCAGCCGGTCCGGCATGCGCATGTGCATCAACTCGAGGTAGGCGCGTATGAGTTCGATTTCGTGGCCGATCGTCGTCACCGGATCCTGCAGTTTGGGCACCGCGGCGCGGAGATAGGCGATCAGGCTGTTGAGCACGGCAGAGGCCTGGGCCGATCCCGAGTCCACGAGCTCGCGCACATTCGCGAGGGTGTTGAAGAGGAAGTGCGGCTGCACCTGGGCCTGCAATAGGCGCAGGCGCGCGTCGGTCGCCTTGCGTTCGAGTTCACCGCGCTCGCGTTCGAAGGCGATAGCCTGGTTGCGTACCTGGCTGTCGCGGTCGCGCATCAACGCGGACATAGCGACCCAGGGCGCGAACAACAGGCCTGTCCCGGTCAGTACGGAGTAGCCGTCCATGCGGTCTTTGTCGTCGTAGAAGGGCGGCGCGCCGTCGGGCGTGGAAAGCCAATAGATGATGGCCACAATGAACGGCAGGCTGATGGCGATGCTCACCACCTGCAGCACCCAGCGGGCGATCCACCGCGGCAATCGACTCGGCCATCGTTCGAGCAGGCCGAAGACGAGCATCAGAGCAATGCTGATGAGGAGGGTGCGGAACAACAGGCTCACGTACGAGGACGTCCATCCGAAGCTGAGCAGCAGGCTCCACAGGAAGGCCGCAATGAGCGTGAATCGCAGTCGCCGCCACGCGAACAGGCGGCTGAATCCGCGTGCTTCGTCTGGCAGGACCGTGGCATTCATGGCACGGCGATAGTATCAATCTTCCACGCGCAACGAATCTGCCGGTGCGAGTTTTGAGCGGGTTTTCACCCGTTCGTCGAGGCCGGCCGTGCCTCGGCCGGCGTCGGCCGCCATTCGTCGCAAGGGCTTTCGCCTGTACGGCTTCACGTTCACAGTCGCCGCCATGGCAACCACGGACATCGAGGCATCGCAACGCACTGCCGCGCGCGTAGTCGGGATCTGTTACCTGGTCGCGATGGCGACGGCCGTTCTCGGTTTCGCCATCCGCGGCGCGATGATCGTTCCCGGTGACGGGGCGGCAACCGCGGCAAGCATCCTGGCGTCCGAAACGCTGTTCCGAATCGGCATCCTGAGCGATGTCTTCACCTTCATCGTCGACATCGTGCTAATCGCTGCCCTCTACGTGGTGCTCCAGCCGGTGAACCGCGACTTCGCGATGCTCGCGGCGTTCTGGCGATTGATGGAGACCGCACTCTTGCTGGTCGCGACGCTGAACGGCTTTGCGGTGCTCCGGATCCTGACCGGCACGGAGCTCGACGGCGTCGTCGAAGCGGAGATGCTGCATGCCCAGGCTCGCATGACGCTCAATGCGTACGGCGACGGATACCGCGTCGGCTTTGCCTTCCTGGGCCTGGGATCGGCCCTGTTCAGCTATCTGTGGCTCAAGTCCCGCTATGTGCCGCGCTCACTCGCGTGGCTCGGCGTGGTGTCGTCGCTCCTGCTCGCGGCCTGCAACCTGGCGGCCATCGTCTGGCCCGGCGTCGCCAGAGCGACCGGACTCGCGTACATGATGCCGTTGGGTGTCTTCGAAATCGGCATGGGTTTGTGGCTCTTGTTCCGCGGATTGAAGCCGCCCGTGGTGGCGACCCCGTGAACACGCCCGTCTACATCACCGCCGCAGGCGCCTACCTGCCGGGTGCGCCGGTCGACAATGACCGCATGGAAGACATGTTGGGCCTCATCGGCGGAAAACCGAGCCGGCTGAAGAAACGCATCCTGAAGTCGAACGGCATCACGACGCGCCACTACGCGCTCGATGCGGACGGGCGCACGACCGAACTGAACGAGGAACTCGCGGCCCACGCCGTGCGCGCGGCACTCGAACGGAGCGCACTCGAACTGGAAGACGTCGAGATGCTCGCAGCCGGCACGACGCAGGGCGACGTGCCGATCCCGGGCTTTGCCTCCATGGTTCACGGCCGACTTGGCGGGCGCCCGATGGAGATCCTGAGCGCAGGCGGTGTCTGCTGTGCCTCGATGGCG